>NZ_JXYF01000254.1:0-295 GCF_000967735.1 Paracoccus sp. S4493 | reverse complement strand
CGATGGCGCGCTCTCCGTTCTCGTCCTCGCCGCCGCCCCGGCCTAGGTCGTCGATCAGGTCGGCGCGGCTGACCGGCTGGCCCCGGCTGGCCGCAAGACGGCGCAGCAGCGCGGTTTCCGTGCCCGTCAGGCGCAGCGGCGCGTCGCCGTTCCACAACTCGCCCTTGTCCGTGTCATAGCGCAGCGCGCCAAGCGTCAGGTATTTCGGCTGCGCCACCTCGACCACCGGCACCCGGCGCAGGATCGCACCGATGCGCAGCAGCAGTTCGCGCGGCTCGAAGGGCTTGGGCAGGTA
>NZ_JXYF01000253.1:0-301 GCF_000967735.1 Paracoccus sp. S4493 | reverse complement strand
CCCGCCTGCGCCGCAAGATCGAGCCCGACCCGCGCGAGCCGCGGTTCCTGCAGACGGTGCGGGGCACCGGTTACATGCTGGTGGTGGACTAGGGCGGTCCGCGGCCCTAGCGTGCGGCGATGAACGATCAGGCCACATATCGGGGAATCACGCTGGACGGGGACAGCGCGCTGGCGCTGCTGGACTGGCAGCTGGAGATGGGCTGCGACGTGCCCATGCTGGATGCGCCGGTGGACCGGTTCGACCTGCCGACCCGCGTGGCGCCCGCGGCCCCCGTGCCCCAGGCCCCGCCGCCGCCCGC
>NZ_JXYF01000252.1:0-2929 GCF_000967735.1 Paracoccus sp. S4493 | reverse complement strand
GCCACCGCGTCATGGCGCGCCGCGATCAACGCCAGATCGCGCGACGGCGCGCTGATCCGGCGCTCCAGCAGGCGCGCGCCCGGCGCGGTCACAGTGCGGTCGATGGCCGCCAGCAGCGATCCGTCGCGCCCGCCCGACAGGGCCTGGGTCAGTTCCAGGTTGCGCCGGGTCGCGGCGTCGATCTGCATCGCGCCGCCCGCGCGTTCGCGCACCGGCGGGCGCATCAGCGGCAGGCGACCCTTCTGCGTCATGTCCAGATAATCGACGATGGCGCCCATCGCGGCCAGTTCGGCGCGGGTGAAGCTGCCGAACCCGTCCAGCGTCTCGACGCCATAAAGCGCGCAGAGCCGCCGCGTGCCCGCATTGCTGTCGAAGGCGCTTGCATGCAGGTCGGTCATCACCGCGCCCGCGTCACCGATCAACTCCTCCAGCCCGGCGTCGCAGGCCAGCACCTCGCGCGGGGCCAGCCGGGCCAGTTCGGGGGCCAGACGCGGCAGGGGACAATCCATCACCGAAAACGCGCCGGTCGAGATGTCGACCCAAGCCAGCGCGCCCTCCTCGCGGACCACCACGAAGGCCGCCAGGTAATTGTGCCGCCGCGCCTCCAGCAGCGATTCCTCGGTCAGGGTGCCTGGGGTCACCAACCGCACCACGTCGCGGGCCACGACCGATTTCGACCCGCGCTTCTTGGCCTCGGCGGGGTCCTCCATCTGTTCGGCAATGGCCACGCGGAAACCCTTGCGGATCAGCGTCAGCAGATAGCCCTCGGCCGCATGGACCGGCACGCCGCACATCGGGATGGGTTCCCCCAGATGCGTGCCGCGTTTCGTCAGCGCGATGTCCAGCGCGGCGGCGGCGGCGACCGCGTCGTCGAAGAACATCTCGTAGAAATCGCCCATGCGATAGAACAGCAGCGCGCCGGGATTGGCCTCCCGGATCGCAAGATACTGCGCCATCATCGGCGTGGGCTGGTCGGTCGCGTCCCTGGTCATGGGCGGTTTCTATCCGCTTGCGCGGGCGCGCGAAACCTCTACATTCAGGGGCACCTCGGGGTGCCCTGTCGGGCTGAGACGCGCATGCGGACCCGTTGAACCTGATCCGGCTCACACCGGCGGAGGGAAGGTGCGCACCCCCTTCTTTTCGACATTCCGACAAGAGAGGCTGCCGATGAAATTCGTCCTGATCCCCGCCCTGCTGCTGGCCACCCCCGCCCTGGCCCAGGATCGCGTCCTGACCGTCTATGCCGGCGACAGCGTCACCAGCGAATGGGGCCCCGGCCCCGCCATCGAGGAGGGGTTCGAGGCGATCTGCGATTGCGACCTGCAATTCGTGACCGGCGACGTGCTGCCCCGCATCCTGATGGAGGGGGCGGGCACCCAGGCCGACATCGTCTTCGGCCTGAACACCGACATGACCGCGCGTGCCCGCGCATCGGGTCTGTTCGCGCCGCATGGGCAGGACACGTCCGACCTGTCGCTGCCCATCGCATGGGAGGATGACATCTTCCTGCCCTACAACTGGGGCGAGACGGCCTTCGTCTATGACAGCACCCGGCTGGAGAACCCGCCCGCCAGCTTTGCCGAGCTGCTGGAGGCCGAGGATCTCAGCATCGTCATCCAGGACCCGCGCAGTTCGGTGTCGGGTCTGGCGATGCTGCTGTGGGTCAAGTCGGTCTATGGCGATCAGGCGGGCGAGGCCTGGGCGAAGCTGGCCCCCAAGGTGCTGACCGTCACCCGCGGCTGGTCTGAATCCTATGGCCTGTTCACCGACGGAGAGGCGGACATGGTGCTGTCCTACACCACCTCCCCCGCCTATCACATCGCCGCCGAGGAGGACGACACCAAGCGCGCCGCGATCTTCCCCGAGGGGCATTACTTCATGGCCGAACTGGTCGCCCAGGTCGCGGGCACCGATCAGCCCGAACTGGCGCAAGCCTTCATGGACTGGGTGCTGACCCCCGATTTCCAGGCGACGATCCCGCTGGCCAACTGGTCCCTGCCCGCCAAGCTGCCGCAGGCCGACTGGCCGCAGGTGATGCGCGACCTGCCCCGCCCCGAAAAGACCCTGTTCCTGTCCGAGGACGAGGCAGAGGCCCTGCGCGCCCCTGCCCTGGACGAATGGCAGCGGGCCTTCCGCTGAGCATCGGCCACGCCATCGCGGGCGCACTTGCCGCGCTGATCCTGGGCACGCTGGCGGCGGTGGCCTGGGTCGCGGGCGGGCTGTCGGGCCTGACCGAATGGGACCTGCGCGCCGTCTGGTTCACCCTGTGGCAGGCCGCGCTGTCCGCGACCCTGTCGGCGGCGCTGGCCGTCCCGGTCGCGCGCGCGCTGGCGCGGCGGCGATTCCGGGGGCGCGGGCTGCTGGTCACGCTGCTGGGGGCACCCTTCATCCTGCCGGTGATCGTGGCGGTCCTGGGCCTGATCGCGATCTTCGGGCGCAACGGTGCGCTGAATGGCGCGCTGGAGGCCCTGGGCCTGCCCGCCATCGGCATCTATGGCTGGCAGGGGGTGATCCTGGCGCATGTGTTCTTCAACCTGCCGCTGTCGGTGCGGCTGATCCTGCAGGGCTGGCAGGCGATTCCCGCGGAACGCTTCCGGCTGGCCGCATCCCTTGATTTCGCGCCCCGCGACATCGCCCGCCACCTGGAACGCCCGATGCTGCGCGGCGTGCTGCCCGGCGTGTGGCTGGCGGTGTTCCTGGTCTGCCTGACCTCGTTCACGGTGGCCTTGGCCCTGGGCGGGGGGCCGCGCGCAACAACGGTGGAGCTGGCCATCTACCAGGCGTTCCGCTTTGATTTCGACCTGGGCCGCGCGGCGGCCCTGGGGATGGTGCAGATCGCCATCTGCATCGGGGCGGCGGCGCTGGCCGCCCGCGTTGCCGTTCCGGCGGGGTTCGGCGCAGGGCTGGACGCGGTGGGCGGGCCGCCCGC
>NZ_JXYF01000251.1:0-422 GCF_000967735.1 Paracoccus sp. S4493 | reverse complement strand
GGTGTCGCTGATGCTGGTCTTTTGCCTGCCCCTGCGCCCCATCCCCCGCCAGAAGGTGATCGAGCCGCTGGACTTTGCCAGCTTCGTGCTGATCGGCGCAGGTTTCGGCGGGCTGATCGTGGCCTTTGTCATGGGGCCGATCTACAACTGGACGGATGTCGCGTGGATCGGCTGGCTGCTGGCCGGCGCGGCGCTGTCGCTGACCTTGGCGGTGGTCGTGGAGCTGAACCGCACCGCCCCCCTGCTGGACATCCGCTGGCTGGCCAGCCCGGCCATCCTGCACCTGACCGGCACGCTGTTCCTGTTCCGGCTGATCCTGTCGGAACAGTCGGCGGGCGCGCCGCGCATGTTCCAGGTGCTGGGTGTCGCGCCCCAGCAGATGACCGTCCTGTTTGCCGTGATCGCCCTGGCCAGCCTGATGG
>NZ_JXYF01000250.1:0-6494 GCF_000967735.1 Paracoccus sp. S4493 | reverse complement strand
ACCCGCCATTCGCTTCGAGATTTCTCCGTGGAATCCAACCGGCAGAACCGTCCTGCAATCGGCAGAACACCCAGCCATGTGTTTCCTTCTCGCCCCTGACGCTTTGGCCTGCCTGGCAGGTAAGTTCAGCAGCGGTATAATCTTCGATTGCGACGCAGCCGGCGTTTGTTTTGCTGACGATGGTATCCGGTATCCAGCCTTCTAAGCCGCCTGCCGATCTGGCCCAGAGCCAGATGTGACCATCCCAATTGTTCTGACGGCCTGTGAGAGAAAGCACCTCTCCGGCCTTCAGGCGTATTGGATCTGCGTAAGTGGCCTGCCAGTCCTCTGTCACCTTGAAATTCATGCCGTCTCCAGGTCGAGAAATCCGGGACGAGTGTAACCTGGGAATGTCCACTTCGTCCCTCCACAAGCTGCCCCCCGGTTCAACCCTCGGCAGCGTCCCCGTCGATATTCGGTTTTATGCGGCAGAAAACCCCGGTGCGAAGGATCGCGCCGGAGTTGTCATGAGGGGACCCGTTTCCGGGACCGCACGGGCTGCCAACCCCGTCATATAACCCACGCGGCCCTGCCCCGATGATGCGGTCCAGTCCCTCATCATCGGAGATCCACGATGTTCGACCACCTTGATCTAATCCGCGCCCTGCTGGGCATCCTGCGCGAACTGCTTGGTATGCTCCGCGACAGGCGGCGGGGGTGAAAGAAGGAAAGAGTGGCGGGGGTGAAAGAAGGAAAGAGTGGCAAGAAATGGAAGTGTAATTTTTTACACCCCCGCCACCGCCACGCCGCATCTGACATCCCGCCGGAAAACGCCCCAATCGCTCGATCCCTGTGGTCTCGCTCATGGGGATTTTTCCGGCTCCGCTCTGTTCCAAAACCCCGACCGACATCGCCAGCCATAAGGCAGGGGAGGGTGGGGTTTTGGCCGTCCGCCAGGACGGCTCTGGCAAGGGGCGCAGCGCCCGCGCAGATCGCCGGCCCAACGGGTTGCAGGATCGGAGGGCTGGGAAGGTTCAGGAAGGGGCGCAGCGCCCGCCTGACGGACGTATTTGCATAGCAAATACATAAGTGCGCCCTCCCTTGCATCGAGGGGGCCGCTACGCCTATGCTGACGCATGGCGATCTATCACCTCAAGCATGCCAGCGTTGGCCGATCGACCCATGCCGCAGGAACGGCAGGGGCGCATGTGAGCTACATCACGCGCACCGGGGCCTGCCGCGAAGTGATCGGCTCCGACATGCCCGTTCCCGCCGCTGGTGAGCGCGGTGGCGAAGCGCGGGCATGGCTGGACCGGCAAGAGGAAGCGGATCGCAAGAACGCCCGCGTCATCGACAAGGTGACCATCGCCCTGCCGCGCGAACTGAACGCCGTGCAGCGGGTCGAGCTGGTCCGCGCCTTCGCCGCCGAAGTGACCCAAGGCCGGGTGGCGTGGCTGGCCGCTGTCCACGATCAGGGCAAGGATGCCGACAATCCCCACGCCCATGTCGTGCTGCGCGACCGCGACCTGCAGACGGGCAAGATGGCCCTGCGCATGTCTCAGTCCGGATCGACCGAAATGCTGAGGGGGACGTGGGAGCGGGTGTGCAACGCCGCCCTGGAACGCGCCGGGATGGACGAGCGGATTGATCGGCGCACCCTCGAAGCCCAGGGCATCGAACGGATACCAACAAAGCACATTGGTCCGCAGGCCCGCCAGATCGAGGCCAGAGAGCCGCAGGGCAGCTGGAAGATCGCGGCGCTGACCGAAGAACGCGCGGCCGCCCACATACGCTTGCGCCCTGTCGTGGAGCGGGCCGCAGGGTTTCTGGCACGGGCCGGGACTCTGGCGAAAAACCTCTTTGGGCGAAACAGCGAGCGCCGCACGGACAGACAGCAACCGGCTGCTGCCGCCGCGATCCCCTTCCAGAAAGGCCCGGAACCGCAGGCAGCCGCAGACGGACGGACGCCGGAGGGTTTGAAGCAGATCAGGGCGCTGGCGGGCAGGACCCTCGACATGCTCGACGGCATCAACGCCCTGCCAGACCGTCAGGACAGGCCGAGAGACCGGGTGCGGGATGCCGTAGAAGCCCCTGAGAGGCCCGTGGAGACCCCAAAGGCCGCCGAGGCACCCTCAGGGGCCCGCGCGATTATAGAGGCCGCTCAGAGGGCCAGAGAGGCCGCTCAGAGGGAAAGGGACGCGAGGGAGGCCACCGCGGGGCCGGAAAGGCCGGTGCAGGATCCCTTTGCCAGGTACAGGGCGCAAAGCCGGGATGATTATCTGCTGACCAAAAGCGCCGAGGAGTATCAGGAGGTGATCCACCTTCTGAAAACGAACACCACGGACGCGCAGTATGACCGGTTCCGGCGCGGCGATCTGAGCGCCATTGGCCACATCACCAGCGAGCCCGTGTTCTCACGCCAGCTCTTGATGCTTGCCGAGCTGGACAACCGCAGCACCGGTTTCCGGATGGGGCACGATCTGGAATGCCTGATGTCGGACAACCGGGACTTTCTGGCAAAGACCTTCGAGACCGACCGCGACCGGGGCTACGAGCACGAGCGGTAGCCCCTTCCTGTTCTCAGCCCTGTCTTGAACCTCGCCGCACGCAGCGCCGGAGGCGCATGGTTTATGAGAGTCAGAACGTCTCCGAACGCGCCAAAATCACTCTTCAAGCCTACTGAAAAACGGGCGCAGCCCTTCTTGTTCTCTTAGTTCTATAGTTCAGGCGGAAATATCCTTTTATTTTCATATGCTTGCGTGTCTATCGGCAACATATGGGGACTGGAAGGCAACATATGGGGACTGGAAGGCAACATATGGGGACGTATTCGCTCATTGACAGGCAACATTTAAGTGAACTTAAATGTTGCCATGAAAAAGACTACGCAAATCGCGGCTGACCGCGCTCACGACGAGACCAAAACTGTGCTGCCTGCCGAGGTGGCACGGGGGATCTACATCGAGAATCCGCCGGGGGCTGAAGCTCTCAAGCTGATGCACCTGCTGATCGGCAAAGCGGGTGGGCGAATGGCTGAGGATGTGCGCCACGAACTGCGGCTGGCCGACATCAAGAAAATTGACGGAATGCGCAATCACAGCCGCGCTACCCTGCGCAAGCTGTTCATCGAACTGGCCGGGGCGGTGATCGTGTTCGACGACACCGAGGCCCAATGCGAGATCATCGGTGGATTTCTAGATAGGGCGAAGCTGGATTACCGTCATGAGGTCAGCGACGATCTGCTAGTGGCGTGGTGGTTCGGCGGCGCATTCCGCGAGATGGCTGAAATTTCATGCCATTGGGCAATCATGGATCGGCAAACTGTATTTGCCTTGTCATCCAAGTATTCAATTCTGCTATTCCAGCACGTCGCCAGCCTTGTGAACCTCAATCACATCGCCAGCAAAACCTTCAGTGTGGGCGAGCTGCGGGCCGTGTTAGGAGTACAGGATGGAAAACTGGATCGGTTCTCGAACCTGAACCAGCGCGTTCTCCAGCCAGCCATTGCCGAGATTAATCAGACTTCGCGCCTGATGCTGACGGCCACGCCTCGCAAGGTAGGGCGCACGGTGGCCAGCGTCACGATTGCTTGGGAAGAAAAGTCACAAGACGGCAAACAAACTGCCAAACGCGAATTGGACAACTCCAAGGTGGGCCGGAAGGCAAGGCGCGATGGCACGGCAGAATCCCCGGTTCGGGCCTTTCCAGAAACAGGCGGCATCACCTACAGCCCGCACTGGATTGAGGTCAAACGCGCGGCAGGCTGCAACAGGGATAACAGCCTCATTGCCGCCGATTTTCGCCGTTTTTGCGATGCCAAGGAAATCAGGCTCGATGCCCACAACATCGAAGAGCTGTTCAGCAGCTTCTGTGCCAAAGTGGGGCGCAGTTGACGCAGAGCGGAACCCCTATGGCACTCTCTCTTTCACAGGCAGCAAAAGCCGCCGGAAAAAGCAAATCTACAATCAATAGGGCCATCAAGTCCGGTAAAATAAGCGCCACGCGCCATGATGACGGAAGCTACACCATCGACGCCTCCGAACTGTCCAGGGCGTTCCGGATTGGAACCCCTGGGGGTTCCGAATGGATCAGTGCGGCACCCCAAACGGAACCGGTTGGAACCGCAGTGCTGGAGGCTGAGAATGCCGCACTGCGGGCGGCACTGGACCGAGAGCGTGAAATCACGAACGATCTGATGGCAGACCGCGACGCCTGGAAGCAGCAAGCCACGGCGCTTCTTGCGGCACCACCAAAGCGCCGGAGTTGGTGGCCGTGGTCTCGATCATAACCCTCTGCGAACGTCTGCTTGGAGCCCAAAGCAGACGCCTAGATTGGTGTGATGCTGCAGCACAGCCCGCCGGTTGACACAAACAAAATCAGTCTAGCAAAACTATACAAACATGATAGTATAGTTAAGTGTTAGCCAAGGTGCATTGAAAATGACTGTATCCCCCCGCAACCGTTGGGCGGTTCTGGTGACTGTGGCGGCTGGTCTGCTGCTGATCACGCTGGACAACTCCATCCTCTATACCGCCCTGCCGACCCTGACCCGGGAACTGGGCGCGAGCCAGACCCAGGGTCTGTGGATCATCAACGCCTATCCTCTTGTCATGGCGGGGTTGCTTCTTGGGGCGGGCACGCTCGGTGACCGCGTCGGGCATCGTCTAATGTTTCTGATCGGGCTGGTCCTGTTCGGCATCGCCTCGCTGGTCGCGGCATTCGCGCCAACGGCCAATGTCCTCATCGCGGCCCGGGCCTTCCTTGCGGTCGGTGCCGCCGCAATGATGCCCGCCACGCTTGCCCTACTGCGGGTCAGCTTCACCGATGAGAAAGAGCGCAATTTCGCCATCGCGATCTGGGGCTCGATCTCGGTGATCGGCGTCGCACTCGGGCCAATCATCTCGGGCTTCCTGCTGTCCCATTTCTGGTGGGGATCGGTGTTCCTGGTGAACGTGCCGGTGGTGGCCCTCGCGTTCATCTCGACGCTGATTGTGGCACCGAGGGTTGCTCCCGACAGGTCGCGGCACTGGGATTTCGTCTCATCCGTGCTGGCGTTGGTTTCCCTAGCGGCGCTGGTGATCGCCATCAAGGAAACCGCTCATGCCGGGCAATCCTGGGCAGTCCCCGCCGCCGCAGCAGCCATCGGCCTGATCTCAACGCTCCTGTTCACGCGTCGGCAATCCCGGCTGGCGGACCCGCTCCTGAACTTTGCCTTGTTTCGCAACCCGGCCTTCCTTGCGGGCACTCTGGCTGCGGCCTTTGCCATGTTCGCCTTCGCCGGGCTGCAACTGGCAACCACGCAGCGCTTCCAGCTGGTCGCCGGCTTCACGCCCATGCAGGCGGGCATCCTTGTTTCGTTGGCAGCCATCGGGTCGCTGCCGACCGCAATGCTTGGTGGTGCCTTCCTGCACCGGATCGGGCTGCGCATCCTAATCGCGGGCGGGCTGGCGGTAGCGACGGTCGGTGTCCTGATCGCAACCTTGGGGATCAGCCACGGCATCGGTTGGCTGATCGCCGGATCGGTGCTTGCGGGTGCTGGGGTCGGGGCGGCCATGTCGGTGGCCTCCACTGCCATCGTCGGCAATGCGCCGGTGAAAAACGCCGGGATGGCAGCCTCGGTCGAGGAGGTTTCCTTTGAGTTCGGCAGTCTGATTGCCGTTGCCCTTTTGGGCAGCCTGATGGCGGCGGTCTATTCTCTGGGCGTTGTTTTGCCTGGGGGCATCGCTGCGGCGGCGCGCGACAGCCTGCCCAATGCTTTGTCGATTGCCGATGAGATGGGCGCCGATGGCATTGCGCTAAAACAGGCCGCGTCAACGGCGTTTGACCGCGCTTTCCTGATGGTGATGTATGTCGTCGCGGGTGTCATTGCGCTTGGTGCGCTGTTCACCGGCGTATTACTGCGGTCCTATGGACCGGGTTCGCAGTCTTCGCACTATCCGCATTGAGGAGATCACGATGAGAGAGAGCAACCGTGACAAGATCCTCGATGGGGTGGTGCGGCTGATCGAGCGGGATGGGGTCACAGCGGTCACCTTCGACGCTGTGGCTGCAGAAACCGGCATAACCCGGGGAGGGATCATCTATCACTTCTCCTCCCGTGATGAGCTAATCCTAGCCACGCACCAGCACCTTGCCCGGCAATGGGAGGCGCAACTGCTCAGTCTTACACCGGACCCGGACCTGCCCGCCGACCGCTACAAAGCCTATGTGCAAAGCTGCAGCCGGGATGCCACCCGGGCCGAGCTGCTGATGATGCTGGAAAGCGCCGGGGATGAACGGTTGGCTCAGGTGTGGTCAGAAGTGATGGATCATTGGGCACCACCGGCTCCGCAGGTGGATGATCCTGTGGGCCGAGCAAACTTCTTGGCGCGGATTGCAGCTGACGGGCTTTGGGCTCACCGGGCCATGGGCGGACGACCGCTGTCGCCGGAGGTCAAGGCGATGGTGACCGACTCGCTGCTGAGAATGATGGAATAGTGGTCGACGCCAACGCGACCGTCCGCTTTGTCCCGCTT
>NZ_JXYF01000249.1:0-258 GCF_000967735.1 Paracoccus sp. S4493 | reverse complement strand
CCTCGGTCAGGCCCGCCCACCACTCACCAGGGGCTCGCGTGTCCAGCGGGCGCTGCATCGGGCCGCACAGCGCCCACCAGTCGCGCGTCACCGGATCGGCGGCAATGGCCGCATCATCGGCCGCGAAATCGGTGCCGCGATATTCCCAATAGCTGAACAGCAGGTTCTCTGGCCGGCGCAGGAAGATCGAATAGTTGGTGATATGCGACCGCGACAGCCGGTCCAGCACCGCGGGCCAGACATCGGCATGCAGGCGGG
>NZ_JXYF01000248.1:0-359 GCF_000967735.1 Paracoccus sp. S4493 | reverse complement strand
CCGTCGCCCACGCGGGTCGCATAGCCCGCCGCGCGGATCGTGCGCCCGATGGCCAGCGCGTCGGACACCGATCCGCCCGAACTGTCCAACGTCACCTGCGTCGCCGTCGGGCGTGTCCGGTCCAGCCAGGCGACAAAGCGGTCCGCATCGCCCGGCGCGATCTGGCCCGCGATGGTGATCGCGTCATCGGCCTGATCGAATTCCAGCGCCTCGGGCATGGCGCGCATGGCGGGGCCGCCCGGCTGCGACGGGTCCGACGGGCGCAGGTCGGGGCGATAGGGGCGCACGCTTGGCCCCTGTGCGGGCGGGGCGTACAACCCCGGCGCGGCCGATCCCGGTGCGCGCATCAGGTCCAGGCC
>NZ_JXYF01000247.1:0-609 GCF_000967735.1 Paracoccus sp. S4493 | reverse complement strand
GCGACCCGCGTGGGCGACGGGGCGGTCTGCCTGTCGGCCTGCCCCTATATCCTGGCGGGCGGCGCCACGCGGCAGGTGGCAGCAGGCGGCGTGGTGGGGGTCCACCAGCATTATTTCGGCCAAAACACGATCCTGCCCGCCTTCATGGCGGTCAGCGACCTGCAGCGCGCGCAGGCGGGGGTGATGGATTACCTGGTGCGGATGGGGGTCGATCTGCGGCTGATGACCTATGCCCTGCGCACCCCTCCGGCCGAGATCAACGTGCTGGAGCCGGAGCTGATGGCGGAACTGGGCCTGACCACGCCGGCCGAAGGCTGAACGATCGGCCGGTGGTGGTGCGGGTAGAGGGACTTGAACCCCCACGCCTTGCGGCGCCAGAACCTAAATCTGGTGCGTCTGCCAATTTCGCCATACCCGCGCTGTCCGCGATCTAGCAAATGGCTGCGGGCAGTGCGAGGGGAAAAATCACCCGTCCCATTCGGCGATGACGGGGGCCAGCCCGTCGATCAGATCGTCCGCGATCAGCCCCGGCCCATGCCGGCGTGCGACCGCCCCGTGCAGGCGTACCCCAAGGCAGGCCGCGTCAAATGCCGGCAGGCCGCGCGCCAG
>NZ_JXYF01000246.1:0-803 GCF_000967735.1 Paracoccus sp. S4493 | reverse complement strand
AATCCACAGGACCGTGGCCGCCACGGCACCGACGCTGACCCACCGCCACTTGGGATCGGCGCGCGACGGACCAAAGCGATAGATCGCCGCCAGCCCGATCATGGTCAGCACCGCCATCAGCGGCCATTTCAGCCATTCGGCGGCGGTCTCCAGCGTCGGTGACAGCGGCAGGAAGGCGATGACCGACGGCAGCACGATCAGCAGCGCGATCGCGACCGCCAGGCCCAGGATGGCGCATACCGTGATCAGAAGCGCGCTGAGATACAGCTTGATGAAGCCGCGGCCCTCCTCTTCGTCATAGGCGATGTTCAGCCCCTCCATCAGGGTCATGACGCCCTTCATGGCGCCATAGATCGCGATGGCCAGACCAAAGGCCGCGACCAAGCCGGTCGCCGTCTCATCGCCGCTGGTGACCTTCAGGACCTGTTCCTGAAGCACCGCTCCGGCGCTTTCCGGGATCAGGGCCATGACCGTGTCCAGCTGGCTGGCGATGTCGGCGGGGTCCAGCACCAGACCCGCGATCGAGATCAGCGCGGCAAGGGCCGGGAACACCGACAGCAGCGCATAGAACGCGATGCCCGCCGAAACGACCGAAATGTGGTCGCTGGCGATCTCGGTCTTCACGCGAACAAGGATCTGCTTCCATTCCGCCATGGAAAATCGTGTCGGAGAGGCTGTCCCCTTCTGGTCTGTCGAAAGGGTCGTCTTGGTACGGGGCACGTGGTTCTCCAGCGCTGTAATGGGCAGGGTCGGCAGGTCCGCAAGCTCACGAATCTGTCATCTGTGCAGACGTAAGGCGATCA
>NZ_JXYF01000245.1:0-750 GCF_000967735.1 Paracoccus sp. S4493 | reverse complement strand
CAGCGCCGGATCGGCCAGCGCCGCGCCGGTCGACAGCACGGCCAGGGCCGAGCCCGCCAGCAGCGATTTCATCAGGGACATAAAGGAACCTCATCCTGTTTTTCGCGGGCGATTCAACGGGCCCGCTGATCGCCCGATTAGGGCGCATCGCACGGGGTCCGGTCAACCGCCTTCTTGGGTCGCACGCAGCGTCAGACGCATCACGATCGCGTCCGTCGCAGGCCCGTAATATCGCCGCCGCACGCCCGCTTCCAGCCATCCCGTCGCCTGATACAGCCGCCGTGCCGCAAGGTTGTCATGCGCGACCTCCAGAAAGGCCTCCTCGGCCCCCATCGCCGCCGCTCTGCCCGCGAATGCGGCAACCAGCGCACGGCCCGTGCCCGCCCGCCGCGCCTGCGGGTCCACGGCCACGGTCAGCAGCTCGGCCTCGCCGGCGATGGCGCGCCCCATCAGGAAACCGTGCGGCGCCTCCAGCAGGAACGTCCCACGACCCGCCAGAAGGCTGGCGAATTCGTCGGCCGACCAGGGGCGCGGGCTGTCGAAGCATCGCGCATGCAACGCGGCCAGATCCTCGGGCGTCACGCCAGGATCACCGGGGGCGCATCGCGGGCGGGCGCCGCGTCCGCCGGGCGCAGATAGACCGGCGCGGGGCGGGGCTGCGGCAGATGCGCGCGGGCCGCGGCCAGGCGTGCCACACCCTCGGCAATTCGACCAGCCGCTGGTCGACGCCTATCTGGCGCGCCGCGCGCT
>NZ_JXYF01000244.1:0-2050 GCF_000967735.1 Paracoccus sp. S4493 | reverse complement strand
GCCCGCGCGGCGCTGGCCGCCGGCGCGCCGATTCTCTGCGACGCGCATATGGTCAGCGAGGGCGTGACCCGCGCCCGCCTGCCTGCGGACAACGCGGTGATCTGCACCCTGCGCGACCCGCGTGTGCCGGACATGGCGCGCGACATGGGCAACACCCGCAGCGCCGCCGCGCTGGAGCTGTGGCGGCCGCATCTGGCGCGCGCGGTCGTGGCCATCGGCAATGCGCCCACCGCGCTGTTTCACCTGCTGAACATGCTGGAGGACCCCGCCTGCCCCCGCCCCGCCGCAATCATCGGCTGCCCCGTGGGCTTTGTCGGCGCGGCGGAGTCGAAGGACGCGCTGATGGCCGCGCCGCCCGCGCCGTCGGTCGTCGTCCGCGGCAGGCTGGGCGGGTCGGCCATCACCGTCGCCGCGATCAACGCGCTGGCCAGCCGGAGGGAATGATGGGACGCATCATCTGCGCAGGTCTGGGGCCGGGCGATCCAGACCTGATCTCGGTCCGGGCCGACCGGGCGGTGCGCGCCGCGCGCCACGTCGCCTATTTCCGCAAACCCGGCCGCCCCGGTCAGGCGCGGCGCATCGTCCAGGGGATGCTGACCGCCGATGCGGTCGAATATCCGATGGAATACCCAGTCACGACGGAAATTCCCTTCGATCATCCCGACTACAACGACGCGCTGGCGGGGTTCTATGACTTCTGGGCCGCGCGTCTGGCGCAGCTGGCCCAGACCGACGACGTGGTGGTCCTGTGCGAGGGCGATCCGTTCCTCTATGGCAGCTTCATGCATCTGCAGATCCGTCTGCAGGGGCTGGCCGAGGTCGAGGTGATCCCCGGCATTCCCGGCATGGTCGGCTGCTGGAACGCGGTGGGCCAGCCGATGACATGGGGCGACGACGTGCTGACCGTGCTGATGGGCACCCTGCCCGAGGCGGACCTGATCCGCCACATGCAGGGCAGCGACGCGCTGGTGGTGATGAAGACCGGCCGCAACCTGCCCAAGCTGCGCCGCGCGCTGGCGGCATCCGGGCGGCTGGCGGATGCCTGGCTGATCGAACGCGGCACCATGCCCGGCCAGCGCATCCAGCCGCTGCGCGAGGTGGCCGATGACGACTGCCCCTATTTCGCGATCCTGCTGGTTCATGGCCACGGGCGGCGCCCCATGGCGCGGGTGGCGGAATGAGCGGCTGGATCACCGTCGCGGGGCTGGGACCGGGGTCGGACGCCATGGTGACCCCCGAGGTCGCCGCCGCGCTGGATCAGGCGACGGACGTGATCGGCTACATCCCCTATGTCGCGCGGGTGGCGGCGCGGCCCGGCCTGACCCTGCATGCATCCGACAACCGAGCGGAGCTGGAACGCGCCCGCCATGCCCTGTCGCTGGCGGCGCAGGGCGGGCGGGTGGTCATCGTCTCCTCGGGTGATCCGGGCGTCTTCGCCATGGCCTCCGCCCTGTTCGAGGCGTTGGAGGCCGACGGTGGCGATCCCGAGATCCGCATCCTGCCCGGCATCACCGCGATGCTGGCAGCGGCGGCGCGGGCGGGCGCGCCCTTGGGCCATGATTTCTGCGCCATCAACCTGTCGGACAACCTCAAGCCCATGGCGCTGATCGAACACCGCCTGCGCCACGCGGCGCGGGGCGATTTCGCGATGGCCTTCTACAACCCGCGCTCGGCCAGCCGGCCCGCAGGCTTTGCGCGCGTGCTGGAGGTGCTGCGCGAGGAATGCGAACCCGGACGCCTGATGATCTTTGCCCGCGCCGTCACCACGCCGGAGGAGGCGCTGCGCGTGGTGACCCTGGAGGAGGCCACGCCCGAGATGGCCGACATGCGCACCGTCGTGCTGGTCGGCAACCGCGCCACGCGGCGGGTGGGGCGGTGGGTCTATAGCCCGCGGGGGGCCGCCTGATGCAGCCAGTCCAGCGCCTGTTCCGGCGTGGCGACCTGCGGCCGGTCCGGTGCTGTGGGCCGGTCGATCAGCACGACCCGAACGCCCAGATCGCGCGCCGCGTCCAGCTTCGCGCGGGCCCCGGCCCCGCCGCTGTTCTTGGCG
>NZ_JXYF01000243.1:0-873 GCF_000967735.1 Paracoccus sp. S4493 | reverse complement strand
ATGACCTGCCCCCCGGAATGTCCCTCGCTCTAATGTAGAGTTTGCTTCATCACGAAGGAGCAGACGACATGAGGAAAAGCCGCTTCACCGAGGCGCAGATCATTGGGATGATTAAGGAGCAAGAAGCCGGAATGGCGACGGCGGAGGTCTGTCGCCGTCACGGTCTCAGCCCGGCCACGTTCTACAAGCTCAAGGCCAAGTATGGGGGCATGGACGTGTCCGATGCCCAGAGGCTGAGGGCGCTGGAGGACGAGAATAGCAAGCTGAAGCGACTCCTGGCAGACGCCATGCTCGACAATATCGTGCTGAAGGATCTCTTGGGAAAGCCCTGACGACACCGAACGCGCGGCGGGACGCAGTGCTCAAGGCGATGCGGGATCACGTCATCTCGCAACGCCGGGCTTGCGTCTTGGTCGGTGTCGATCCGAAGACGGTGCGTCGCGAGCGGCCGCCCGACAATCCGGAGATCCGCAAGGCCATGCAGGAGGTCGCGGCTGTGCGTCGCCGGTTCGGCTATCGGCGCATCGGGCTGCTGTTGGAGCGCAGGGGCATGCTGATGAACCCGAAGAAGCTGTATCGGCTCTACCGCGACGAAGGGCTGTCGGTCAGGCGGCGAAGGGGGCGAAAACGGGCACGTGGCACACGCACGCCGATGCCCTTGGCCATAATGCCGAACCAGCGCTGGTCGCTGGACTTCGTGGCGGACACGTTCGGGGCGTCGCGCAAGTTCCGGATCCTGGCGGTGATCGACGATTGCTGCCGCGAGAACCTGTGTCTGGTCGCCGACACCAGCATCTCGGGCGCGAGGGTGGCCCGCGAACTGGATGCGCTGGTCAGGATCTATGGCAAGCCGGCTTGCATCGTTAGCGACAA
>NZ_JXYF01000242.1:0-1099 GCF_000967735.1 Paracoccus sp. S4493 | reverse complement strand
CGATGATCAGCAGGACCAGCGTCAGCAGGGCCGATGCACGGTGCAGCTGGTCGCGGGCGATCGTCAGCCGACGCGCCTTGCCGTCGGCCCAGGGCTTGCTTGCGTCCGTCATCGTTCCTCCCCGACCGATTTCGTCCTGATCTCGGCAAAGCATGTGCAGGCACCTTGCACCTGTCAATTGTTTTTAATAATTTAGGACAAGAACCGCCTGACCCGAGGAAACCCCACCATGGCCCGCAGCGACACCCGCTATCGCGAGGCGTACAACCGCCTTCTGGACCACTGCGCGACTCTGACCCCGGGGGCCGACCTGCCCGCCGAGGCCGCGCTGAGCGAGATCGCCGGGGTCAGCCGCACCGTCGTCCGCCGCTGCCTGGCGCGGCTGGCAGAGCTGGGGGTGATCGCGTTGAATGGGCGGGCCAAGCGGGTGCTGCGCATGCCGGACCAGGACGACCGGATCGCCGTGATCCGCGCCGCCGACGGCCTGCAGGCGCTGGAGCAGCGGTTCCTGGACTGGATCTTGCGGTTCGACGTGCCTGCCGAAACGCCGCTGTCGGTGGCCGAGCTGGCGCGGACCTTCGGCGTCACCCAGCATCAGCTGAACGAGTTCCTGGCCGGCCTCAGCCGGTTCGGCCTGGTCGCACGCAGGCCCAAGGGCGGCTGGATGCTGCGCGGCTTCACCAAGGAATTCGCGGTCGAGCTGTCGGACTTTCGGCTGGTCCTGGAACTGGACGCGATCGCCAAGCTGGTCGAGGCACCGGTCGATCACCCCGTCTGGCCGCGTCTGGCCATGCTGCGCGTCCAGCACCTGGCCCTGGCAGACCAGATCGACACGCATTTCCACGAGTTCTCCAAGCTGGACGAGGCGTTCCACGAGGCCATCAACGCCGTCGTCCGCAACCGCTTCGTGGCCGAGTTCCAGAAGGTCATCTCGCTGATCTTCCACTATCACTACATGTGGGACAAAACGCAGGAAAAGCAGCGCAACGGCGCCGCGATCCAGGAACACCTGGCGATCATCGACGCGCTGGAGGCCCGCGACGCCGGCCGCGCGCTGGATGCCGCGCGCCAGCACCTGCGCACGTCGAAATCGACGCTG
>NZ_JXYF01000241.1:0-9983 GCF_000967735.1 Paracoccus sp. S4493 | reverse complement strand
ATCATCGTCGGCGCCATCGTGACCACGGAGGCGTTGAAGGATCCCAAGATCGCCAAGTGGATGGCGGCCACCCTGCGCAAGAACGCCACCCGCGAGGTCGATCAAAAGGAGATCGCCGGTCTCTTGGCCGAACTGGACGCGAAGGCGGGCACCGCATGAGCACTGCCGCCAAATCCCCTGCCGAACTGATTGCCAATTTGACCGACCAGGTGCGGCTCCTGCGCCAGGACGTGGGCAACCTCACCGCCACCGCGACCACCAAGGCCGAGGCGGCAAAGCTCATGGCCAGGATCGAAAAAGCGTCGGAAGAGGCATTCGTGCACGCTCAGGAGGTCATAGACGCCTCGGAGCATCTGGGCAGGCGGATGCACCAGGATAGCGCCAGCGCCGCTCAGGTGGCCGCTGAAAGGGCCATCAAGAGCCTGGAGCATGAGATCAGCGCCGCCGCCAACCACATGCGCCTGGAGAGCGTCAGGAGCAGCAAGGAGGCCCTGCATCGGTTTGGAGGGGGTCTTGCCGTCTTCGGAGGAATTGCGGCTCTGGGGGGCGTTCTTGGCATCGTGGCGCTGCTTCTCATCCAGGGACGCGGCGATGCACGGGAGTTCGGAAAGCATCCGGAGGTGTTCTGTACGTCAGCCGGGGGCGAGATCGCCACCAACAGCGATGGCAGACGCTTCTGCGGCATCTGGATCGATAGCTGAAGCAGACGAACTGATGAAGGTCGCCAGGGGGGTGTTGCAGTTGCAGGATCATCGAAACTTGCACAGGTGACGGGCACCGCTCTCAACTCAGCTCCGCCAAACGTCGAAAGCAAATTTGACAGCAAGACAGAGGCAGTGAGAGGATCAAAAGGTCACAGAACCGTGAGAGATGTATGACACTTGCCAAAAAAGGAACCAAACCCGTCCAATTGCCAAAATCTTCGTTGGTCTATAAAAAACACAAGCAGGCCGAGCAGGCCGAGCAGGCCGAGCAGGCCGAGCAGGCCGAGGCAGAGCGACGCAAGGCTGAAGAAATCGAGCGGATGATCGAGGCCAAGGTCAACATGGCATTGCGCCGATTGCTGCACTGAGAGCAAAGGGCCGCTCCGACTCTTTCGGTCGCAAGGACGGAAGAGTCGGAGCCAAATAATGGGCAGAAAGCGATCATGGCAGAAGTTATCGTGCTTAGGGACATTCACAGCAAAATGCACGTCTTCGAATGCCCGCCCTGGCGCGTGGTGAAGATGACGTCGACCTTTGATGGCACCAGCGTGGATCTGTCCAGTGGGGACGGGATCGCAACAGTTCGGGTCAGCGAGACACCGGAAGACCTCTCAATCCAGTTCACGGACGAAACGTTACCATTCCCGACGGGCCAAAATTAAAAGTCCCGTTTTTATCCTTTCGGGAACAGGAAATTGATCATGGCCCGCTCGGAACCACTGAAAGAATTTCTCCGCCCATCCGGATATGGAAAAACCGCCAAAGATGAGGTGTCCCTGGCGGTTACGGACTAGCTAACCTGGCTGATGATGCAGCCATCGCAAAGATGGATGCACCCGCCGTCATGTTTTTTAGGAACATGACGGCAACGATCAGGTTCACTCATATGACACAGATACCGCCACGCTTGGTCGAATTGGTCGACTAGATGAATGAAGCTCTGGATCGAGCACGCAAGAAGCGTGAGGGGCGCGAAGCATCCTTACAGGCGCAATCGCACTATCTGCCCATTCTGCCAGTGACCAAGATCAGACAGGACGAACTGCATACGGAGCTGGTGCGGGAGATTGAGGAAGATCTGAAACGATCTTAGGCCAATTCCAGCCTTTCTCTTTTCCGATGCAGAACAGTTGATATGGGCCAGTTGGCCACTGGCCCAAAACTCTATGCAGTTTCAGATTTTAAGGTCGTCCGGCTCGGTCCCGGCCTGAATGGCCTCCCGAAACCAAGTCGGCTGCCGGCCCCGTCCTGACCAAGTCTGCTCCGGATTGCTGGGATTGCGGTATTTGGGCGCGAGCGCGGCGCGTTTCGTGGTTTTGACGTCCGCCAACTCGGATAGAGAAAACCCGTATTCGCGGGCCTTTTCCTCAAGATCACGCTTGGCTTCCGCTTTGCGGCGATCATCATAATTGGCGATGGCCTTGTCGAGGTCCTTCTTGAGACGCTTCAGTTCGTCCAGGCTCATGGTATCAAAACTAAGATCAGGCATGGGTATCCTTGTTTTACAGGTATCCCTTTCCCTATAATTATTGGTTGTAAAGATAAAGAGAACAAATAGACTTGAGCGATTGGAATTTCCTGCTTCTTTTTCCTATCGGACATAATGTACAATTGCCTGATTAAAGCACAGTCCCAAACCGCCGGTAAACAAACGCTAGAAACAATAGCTGGATCTCAGTGGAGCGCTGACAGTTAGGACGGCGGGCCTCAGCATCGAAGATGGCCGTTCATGCACCGGTAAGGCGAAGGAAGAGGCCAGATGGTCCGCTCTGAATTGTTGGAGAAGCTGGTCCAAGCGCATCCGCATCTGCCCCGGCACGTGGTGGAATTGGCTCTCGAGGCCATCCTCAATGAGATCACCGCCCGTCTGGCGCAGGGCCACAGGGTCGAGTTGCGGAGATTCGGCAATTTCACCTGCAGAGTCCGAGAGGCCCGGATGGGTCGCAATCCTAGGACCGGTGAGCCGGTGTTCATGGAGACCAGGCAGATCCTGCATTTCAGAGCCGGCAGGCACATCTTGGATCGGCTCAACCGACCCACACTCCCCGGCTGATCCCTACATGCGCCTGAAGCCGTCAAAGGCCGTCAGCAGGCCCTCTACCGCTTCGGAGGGGGTCTGAGCCGTCTTCGGGGGAATTGCGGCTCTGGGGGCCGTTCTGGACATCGTGGCGATACACGGGAATTCAGGAAGTATCTGGGGCAAGCTAGCCACCGGAACCACGGACGTCGTTTCTCTGCCTTTGGGGTTGATCCCATGTCCTGGCCGATTGATCGAAGATCTCGAGGGGTCGTTGCAGTTGCAGGATATGGCCGATGTTAACCGAAATTGCATTTCGGCGTCCGGGCTGTGTTTTGGAACGTCCCTCCAGGACCATTTTTGATCCGCCGAGCGGGTCGGATGACCCCGCCGTATGTCTTGAACGCGCAGCAGGTTTGCGTATATACATAAACACATGTTGATGATCACCTGGGACGCGCCGAAGCGGCAAACCAACCTTGCCAAGCACGGTCTGGATTTTACCGATCTCGACGAGGCGTTTTTTCTGGCTTCGGTCGTGGTTCCGGCAAAGGCGGGCCGGCACATGGCGATCGGGCATCTCGCGGATGGCACCGTGGCGGTGGTCTTCGCGACCTTGGGCACCCAAGGGGTGTCGGTGATCTCGATGCGCCCCGCCAGCGCCAGGGAACGGAGCCTGCTATGAGCAAGACCCATCTGACCGAAGACCAGATCCAGCGGATGATCGCCAGCGATCCGGACGCTCCGGAGGCCACAGCGCCGCAACTCGCCCAGGCCCGGCCCTTCACAGAGGCGTTTCCGGCCCTGTCCGACGCCATGCGCCGGAACATGGGCGGACGACCCAAGGTCGAAAACCCCAAGGTTGCCGTCTCCCTGCGCCTCGATCAGGACGTGGTGGCCCGGTTCAAGTCCAGCGGTCCCGGCTGGCAGACCCGGATGAACCGCGCCCTGCGAGAGGCCGCCGGGCTCTGATTTCATCTGTTTCATTGCTTGCGAGCGGCAGGAAATGGCGCAGCACGAAGCGCGGTGCGTTATGGTATGTCATTTCGACAGTCTCTTCATGCCGCTGACATTCAGCAAGACTTCCGCCATGATTGGTCCGTGCGAGTTCAGGAAGCGGCGTCCAATTCCAGGCGGAGCGCTCTGTTCCCGTCCCCCTGTCCCGGCCCTGTAATCCTTTTGGAAAAATTCGGTCCGGGGCAGGCTGCGCCCTCAACGACAAAGGTAAAACTGGTATCTAAAGGCCCATGCAATTGTATTGTATAGAGTGAATGCACAAATATCTCCCTACCCGTAGCAAGGCTGCTTATCAGGCAAACACCTATGCAGTCTTAAAGTAGGTGGCACCTACTCATTGGCTCAGCAGGCGGCATTTTTCAAACTGCGATACGAGCGCGGCCAAACCTTCGTTCAGCATTTAATGTTTTTGATTTCCCATTTTGTTATCTGCATCCCCAAGGCAACAACATAGCGTGCAACGGGGCTATGCAGGTCTTGAGGGGGCACGGATGAATCCATCGCCGCATAAAGTGCAGTAGCGTCGGCGTATTCCGCTTCAGAGATGATCTCGGGTGGCACAAGACCAAAAAAATGCCTGAATGCCACCTCAAGCTGTTTTTTGGAAACAGCGGCAGTGACAGTTTTCAGCTGACCTTCATAATTATCCATTTGCCGGCTCTATTCTATATTAAAAATAAAGAGGACCTCAACCTACCTCATGATTGAGGTGATGTCTGCTCTTTTAAGAGTTTCATGCATTATATCGAAAGAGCTGCATAGCGAAGCTTCAGCAAGAATGAGGGCTATTAGGCTGAGAGACGGGATCACAATGGCGGCAATCAACGATATCGCTAAGTATGGATGAAATCATTCTTGGTCCTGGACACGACCCGCATGACCTCACAGAACTTGAGCGAGCCTGCTCATACTCTATCGCAAAAAAGGAAGATCCATGCTCCGCTCGCAATTGATTGAGAGGCTTGTTGAGACTCATCCGCATCTCCCTCGGTCCGTGGTGGAAGCGGCCCTCAACGCAATTCTGAACGAGATTACTGACAGTCTTGCGAAAGGGTCGAGGATCGAGATCCGGGGGTTCGGCAGTTTCTTCGGCAGGGCCCGACAGGCCAGGACAGGCCGCGATCCCAGAACTGGTGAGGCTGTCCCGGTCTTCGCCAAACGGGTTCCTCGGTTCAGGGCCTCAAATCTTCTTCTGGACCGGCTCAACCGCCCCACAACCCCTGGCTGACCCCTGCCTCCTCCTGCCTTCCGGCGCATAACACCTCATATCCGATGTTTCACCCGTTTAGGTTGTACATGATGCCGGAACGTTCGGGGTTCGGTCCAATGGGGGACATCCGCGCCAGGCGCCGTCTCACCCGCAGATCCCGCCGCTGCCATCAGCGCCAGGGTCGAAATCCAGACCTGTCTCAGAGGCACAGATTTGGCGCTCCCTGGGATAACCCTTTCCCCTTCTTGCCTGATCATCCCCATTCCCGCGGAATGCACGCTGAGGCGTCCCGCACCTGCCAAACGACACTTCAAAGTCGAAGCGCGCTGACAGGAAAAAACCGGGCCAGTCCGCGCCGGTCGGCGCTTGCTCCCCGGGGGCTGCTTCGCCCGACACGGCCCGTCCCGGTTCTTCCCTGTAGATCATTAGAAGGGGAAAAATTAAGTTATTGTTTTATAATGGTTTTTTTTGGGTACCTGCATCATCTAGATGATGCACCCCTGCATCATCTAGATGATGCAACCTGCCTCACTGACTTTCAAATTTTGAAAGCATCGTTGACTTTCTTTTATTGATCGCAGATTTTCATAATTTGAAAGCAGGGGAGGCATCCTGCATCAACAAATAGGTAGGGACATGTCGAAGCTGCCCGAGAAAAAGACACGAGGAACTTGGGTCCAGACAGAGCGAGCCGCTCACGAGGAATGGGCGCAACTGATCATCCGCGCCCCAAAAGCAGCCGCAGTCATGCATATCCTCACTGCCCGCATGGGCGACAATAATGCAGTGGTGATCTCACAGCGAGAGCTACAGACGGCAACTGGGATCTCACGCCCGACTGTCCAGCGTGCACTTGCGACCCTTCGCGACGAAAATTGGATTGAGGTTTGGCAGGTTGGCGAAAGCGGAACGGTAAATGCTTATGTAGTCAACGATCGTGTCGCTTGGCATGGCTCGCGGGACGGCATTCGCCGGAGCTTGTTTACGGCCACCGTTGCTGTTTCTGAGGCAGAGCAGAAGAACACAAGCCGGATTGGCGAAAGTACACCGCTTCACCGCGTCCCTTCAGTGTTTTCAGGTGAAATGCAACTACCCTCCGGTGAGGGATTGCCGCCCGTTTCACAGCCGTTTTTTGATGGGATGGAGCCTGATCTGCCTGCTATGCTAGTCGGGGAATAGACAGCTCCTATGTTTGCGTGCAAACATTTGCACAGCCTAACAATGCAAAGGAACGCAAAGGCTAATGCAATACAGCGCAAACCAAGCTGCGGAAGTAACTGGCAAGAACGTAGCGACCATCACACGAGCTATTAAGTCAGGGAAAATCTCAGCCACCAAGGATACCTCTGGGTCTTGGCAGATCGATGGGGCCGAACTTTCCCGCGTCTACCCTTTACACGCGCAAACCCTGCAAATCCCCACAATGCAAAAGAACGCAAATGCCGCGCAAAGGGATAATTTTACAGAAGCCAATGCCTTGCGCGAGGAACTTGCGGCCCTGCGTGAACGTGACAAACTGAAAGATACACTATTAGAGAACTACGTTGCCCAGATGGCCGATCTAAAAGAGGACCGGGATAAATGGCGACAGCAGGCCACCAACCTTCTCGCTAATCAGGAGGCAGAACCAGTTGCGCCGGCTTCTGTAAAGCGCCGCCGCTGGTGGCCGTTCTAGTACCTTGGAAAACACGCCTCACCCTATAGGCCGAGCCCTAGACCTGGCTACAAGGTAGAGGAACTAGGATGTGAACCCCCTCGAGACGCACGGTGTTGAGGGCCGCTCACCAGCCTTTGGGTTTCCGACTAGTACGCGTTTGCAGTTACAGCATGCCCCGCCTTTGGCAGGGCTTCTTGCTAACGCCCTGCGGTCACCCCGGCTCTGCGCGCGCGTCTCGATCTCCAGCCCAAACCCCGAACGTTCTGGCATTATGTACAACCCAAACGTGCAGAACATCCATCTGCGGACGGCACAATAGCTTTTCCTGATTCCAAAGATACAGAGGCATATTGGAAAGAAAGCTGTGCTTAGACCCTTTTGGGACCCTGGAACTGAGAGGGTAAAATTCACTCTAAGGTTGATTTTTTCTGACCTTATGGCTTAGCCGGGTGATCTTTTCCCCTGTGAGCCTGCCATGTGCCGTCCTATTCTGATCGGTCTGCTGCTTCTGCCCGTCCCCGCATTATCCCAGGAATGCCACCCAAGCTACGCGCGCGTCTGCGTGCCGGTGGCCAGCGATGTGGATTGCGCAAGCGGTAGCGGAAACGGTCCTGAATATGTGCAAGGCCCGGTCGAGGTCGTCGGTCCTGATGTCTATGATCTGGATCGAGACGGTGACGGGATCGCCTGTGAAAATTGAGCGTCTCTGAGACGCCATACAGGCGAGGTCGGAAACGGCTTGGGCAACCCCACCCTGCAAACAAAGAGCCATCGATCCTGACCGCAGGGAGGAGGAGAGCGGCAGGACCGATGGCCTTTGGAAGTTCATCACCAAACGCGCCGGAGGGAGGAGGAGACGCGCTTGGAAGGAGGAGTGAAGCACGTGGCAACGTGGCTTCAAGGTTCAGAGTGAGTGTTTTGTTGCAGCTTGTCACGGGTTTGCGCTGCAATGCAGCGTAAGTTTTTTGAGACGCCGTGATCGGCAGCGGAACTGCTTCCGGATTGTGCAAACCTGCCCGGGAGCGAGGCCTCCCGTTCAACCCTGAGCCTGCGCTCTTCCCCGTTGGGTGCTATGCGCCGCGCCAAGCAAGGGGTGGGAATCAGCGCAGGGTTGTGGATCGGGTGAGGCTGATGCGCACTACATCCCGCTCCTCTTTGAGGGTGGTTCTGACGTGGAGATGCGCTGCGTTACCCTGTCTTTGCAGCTTTTGTATTAGATAGTTTAGTGGCACTTCTTTGAGGCATAGGCGTTCTACGAACCTCTGAAGCCTTGCGCATTAGTGAAATTTGCAATGGCATTCCAGTGATCTCGAACGCTTTCTGCGAAAGAAACGGAAAATCTCTGTCGATATCTTCCATGATCTGTTCCGTATTTAAACGGATCATTCCGGCTTTCATAATTTTTTCGGCAGTGGCCTCTGTATCATTCAAGCCTGTATTTGTTACCAAAGCCTGATGCCCTTCTATTATGGAGTAAGGAAACCTTACTCCTAAAGCAAAATGCCCGAACGCATATATACTCTTATGGGGATGCCAGACAGCTGCGCCTGCGCCAAGAAAAGGCGTTTGCCAATCATATACGCCTTTTCCGCTTCCGCCAGAAACAGCATAAAGGAAGCTGCTTACGCTTATTGCGAACGGCAACGGTTCATCGAATTTTTCGGCATGATACCGAAGCATTTGAATGAATGTTCGGCACAAGCAGTCGTCGTCATCTAGGCGAAACTGGACAGTATCTCTGTATGTTAGACCAAGCTCGGTGTAGACTTTGGCTTGTGCTTCGATTGCATTGGATAGAGGAAAAAATCGAACAAGGACATTCGGCATATCCTTACATAAGCTCAGCAGCTTATCTCTGTATATTTTGGGCATCATTTCTGATGCTAAAACAATAAAGGTGTAGTCTTGGTCAGTCTGGGCACGAAGGCTTGCTAAGGTCAGATGTTCGAATGACTCTAGTCTTGCGTTCATCCGATCTTTTGCAAAAAGCAATTTAGCTTGCTCTCTGGCGACTGCTTCGACTTCTGCATCAGTCTTTCCGCGATAGGCATGCCAATCACCGCGGCCAAGCAACGAATAGCGGCAAATTCCTACGATACGCATCGCAATCCCCAATCTTGGTGAGTTCACTAACCATGACCTTGCAATGCAGCGTCTGCAAGGTTTTCGGCATGTTTAAAGAGGTAATTGCTGATTGCCGATGTGATGCGCGCGACCCTTTATCGCCTGCTATAAACTGCACAGGCGCAAAGAACGCCTACCAGCCGTGATCGTGGCCGTCGTCACGCTCATGGGCCCGGCGCTCCTGCTCCTGCACTCGTTCCCGCGCCTCCCGCTCGGCAGCCTCGCGCTGCGCCTCCAGCCGGCGCTCGACCTCCAGATCCCGCGCCAGCCCCTCAGCCGCGGCTGAGGCACCGGGCGCTGCGGCGGCGAAGAACTCCCCCCAGGCATCGGCGGGCGCAACCCGTTCCACTGCCTCACGCACCTGTTCCGCCGCCCGTTCCGCGACACGCTCCAGCCAGGCGCGACCCTTCTCGGCCAGCTCCTGCGCCACGCGGGCAACCTCGACGGCCTGCTCCTTGATCTCCCGCCAGACCTGCACGGCCGCGACCTCGATGCCGCGCTCCTTGAGCTGCCACGCCCCCGCGGAAAGCTGCGGCAGGGGCTGGCGGTCCAGCGAGACGGCCCGGACAGTCTCGCGCAGGGCCTCGGCCTCGTCGCCCCGCTCCCGGGCTTCTAGCGCGCGTGCCTCAGCCTCGACGCGCTGTGCCTCCAGCGTCCGGTGATCCACGCGGGTCTCGGCACCACAGCGCTCCAGGGCGTGGTTGGTGTCGCGGGCCCAGGCCTCCCGCCAGCCCTCCAGCAGCTCCTTGGCGTTCCAGTCCCGGTTCTTGGTGGTGAACCCCTCGGGACCGATCTCGCGAGTGGTCAGCAGGATATGGGCATGGTGGTTGCGCTCGTCGCCCTCACGCCCTGGGGCGTGCAGGGCGATATCCGCGACCATGCCCCGGTCCACGAACTCGCGCTGGCAGAAGTCGCGGACCAGCTGCAGCCGCTGCGGGGCGTCCAGCTCGCAGGGTAAGGCTACCCTGACCTCACGGGCGACCTGGCTGTTCTTGCGCGTCTCGGCCAGCTCCACCGCGTTCCACAGCGCCGCCCGGTCCTGCACCCAGCTCGGGGCATCCGCAGGTGCGATGGTCTCGACGTGATCGACCCCGCCGCGGGCGCGGTAGTCGAAGGCGAGCCCGGTGCGCTGATCCACGATCAGCTCGGCGCTGCGATACGCCGCCGCCGCCGTGGCGCTGCGCCCGGCGGAGCGGGAGATCATCGTGGCCCTGAGATGATAGATCGCCATATCCGCGCGCGCTCTTGCCTGGG
>NZ_JXYF01000240.1:0-377 GCF_000967735.1 Paracoccus sp. S4493 | reverse complement strand
CGTGGGGTTCGGCAAAGCGGCCGGCGGGGATCAGCGCCTTCATCGCCTCGCCCTTGGGGCCCTCCCAGGCCTTGCGGCCCAGATCGGTCATCACCACGGTCGGAGAGATGGAATTGACGGTGATTCCGTGCCCGCCCCATTCCAGCGCTAGCGTCCTGGTCACGCCGACGATGCCGAACTTCGACGCGCAATAGGCCACATGCCCCTCGATCGCGACCGAGCCTGCCTGGCTGGCCAGGTTGATGATGCGCCCGCCCTTGGCCCGCGCGATCATCCCGCGCCCCACGGCCTGCGCCATCAGGAAGCTGCCGGTCAGGTTGACGGCGATGGTGCGCGTCCAGGCGCCGTCGCTCAGATCCTCGGCCGGGGCCAGGTCG
>NZ_JXYF01000239.1:0-1155 GCF_000967735.1 Paracoccus sp. S4493 | reverse complement strand
CTGGCATCGGACGCGGCGGCGATGATCAACGGCGCCGACCTGCTGGTCGACGGCGGATACACGGTGCGATGATGGGGGACGACATGACGACCAAGGCGATGCAGCGTTTCGTCAACGACCCCGACGACATCGTCGACGAGACGGTGGCGGGCTTCATCAAGGCGCATCGCGATCTGGTGCGCAAGGACCCGGCCAACCCGCGCGTGGTCCTGTCGCGCTTTGCGCCCCAGGACGGCAAGGTCGGCATCGTGACCGGCGGCGGGTCGGGGCATGAACCGGCCTTCATCGGCTATGCGGGCCGTAACCTGGTCGATGCCGTGGCCGTCGGAGAGCTGTTCTCGTCGCCCACCGCGAAAAGCTTTGCCGATGCGATCCGGGCCGCCGATGGCGGTGCCGGGGTCGCGGTCCTCTACGGCAACTATGCGGGCGACAACATGAACGTGCGCATGGCCGCGGGCATGGTGGCCGAGGACGGGATCGAGGTCGCGACCGTGGTGGCCAATGACGACGTCTGTTCAGCCCCCGCATCCGAACGCGCCAAGCGCCGCGGCGTGGCCGGAGAGATCTTCATGTGGAAGATCGGCGGCGCCAAGGCCGCGCTTGGCGGCACCCTGGCCGAGGTTCGGGCCGCGGCCCAGCAGGCGATCGACGCCTGCCGGTCGGTGGGCGTGGGCCTTGGCCCCTGCACCCTGCCCGCGGTGGGCCATCCGAACTTCCAGATCGCGCCCGGCACGATGGAGGTCGGCATCGGCCATCACGGCGAACCCGGCACGCGGGTCGAGGCGCTGAAGACCGCCGACCAGGTCGCCGACGACATGGTCCGGATCGTGCTGGACGATCACGCCCTGCCCGACGGAACCGAGGTCGCGGTGCTGGTCTCGGGCCTGGGCGCGACGCCCGTGAACGAACTCTATGTGCTGTACGACCGGATCGAGGTCGGGCTGGAACGCGCGGGCCTCCGGGTGCACCGGGCCTTCGTCGGAAACTATTTCACCTCGCTTGAGATGGTGGGGGCCACGCTGACGGTCATGGCGCTGGACGACGACCTGAAGCCCCTGCTGGACATGGACTGCGCGGCGCCCGGCCTGACCGTCGCGGGCACACGGCCGGCACCGGTGGGCGCCCTGTCGGACGGTCCGCGCCACCGCGCCGCCG
>NZ_JXYF01000238.1:0-966 GCF_000967735.1 Paracoccus sp. S4493 | reverse complement strand
TCCTGACCCTTCTGTATCTGAGTTTCGCTAAACTTACCCCGTCACTGTCCCTGGCCAGGGACGGTGACGGGGTGGTGCGCGACGTCTGACCCTTGTGGCTTGACCACGCTTCTTAGCCTGTCGGCACCGCCTCTCTTCATCGTCTCGGACAGTTGATTGCGGCCGTTCAGGACCGCGCACCAGAAGGAAGAGAGCATGGACAATCTATCACATGGCCGCGTTATCGGCATAGACGTCAGCCGTGACTGGCTGGACCTTCATTGCCTGCCCGATGGGCTCCAATGCCGAATGCCAAATGGACCTGAAGGTCACGCGGCCGTCTCGGATCTTGCCCGCGATCGAGATGCCGTCGTTTGCTTTGAGTCAACCGGCGGACAGGAATGGCAGCTCTGGGAAACGCTCGAGGCAGAAGGCGTCATCGCCCGACAGGTGCCGCCTGCTCAGGTGAAGGCATTCGCACGAAGCCGTGGCACGCGCGCAAAAACCGACCGAATTGACGCGGAGCTTATTGCCCGCTTCTTTGCCTTTCGGCCCGATGCCGGTCGCCGCCTTCCCACAGAAAAGCTGAGATCACTCAGAGCTTTGACCTCAAAGCGGGCCCAGATCGTCGAGATGCGGAAACGTCTACTGGCACAGATCCGCGCGCATCAGAAGCTTGGCACAGCCGAGATGTTCGACAGTGTCGATAGCGACTTAAAGGCTCGGCTCGACTGCCTGATCAAAGAGTTGGAAGACAGGATCGGGGCCACCCTATCCGGCGACGTATTGCTGGCAGAAACCGCTGGTGTTTTGCGCTCCATCCCTGGGATCGGACCAGTGGCCAGCACAATGCTGATCGCCGAAATGCCTGAACTTGGCACCATAACAGGCGAACAGGCTGCAGCTCTCGTAGGGCTCGCCCCAGTGGCGCAAGACAGTGGAACCCTGCGCGGGAAGCGGACCATTGCAGGGGGTCGCCGTGCCCTA
>NZ_JXYF01000237.1:0-441 GCF_000967735.1 Paracoccus sp. S4493 | reverse complement strand
CGTGATGACGCTGTTCGACCGCCTGCCCGGATCGTTCCTGCCCGACGAGGATCAGGGCGTGGCCCTGGCCATCATCCAGGGCCCGGACGGATCGACCACCCAGCAGACGCAGGCCCTGGTCGAAAAGGTCGAGCAGTACCTGCTGACCCAGGAAACCGACACCGTGGAATCGGTCTTTGCCGCGCTTGGCTTCAGCTTCGGCGGGACCGGGCAAAGCAACGCGCTGGTCTTCATCAAGCTGCGCGACTATGCCGAACGCGACGGGTTCGACATCGCGTCGCTGGTGAACCGGGCGAACGGCTATTTCTTCACCACCAACCGCCAGGGCCAGATCTTTGCCCTGCAGCCGCCCGCGATCCAGGGCCTGGGCACGTCCTCCGGCTTTACCATGTATCTGGTGGACCAGACGGGTCAGGGCCAGGACGCGCTGGCCGCCGCCGC
>NZ_JXYF01000236.1:0-582 GCF_000967735.1 Paracoccus sp. S4493 | reverse complement strand
GACGCGCTGGCCGCCGCCGCCAACCAGCTTGTCGCCGATGCGCAGGCGGGTGGCCAGGTCACCAACCTGCGCGGCAACGAGACCGCGAACACCCAGACCGCCCTGCGCCTGGACATCGATCAGCAGAAGGCCGCGGCCTTTGGCCTGAACATCGGTGACGTGAACGCGATGCTGTCGGTGATCTTTGCCGGGCGCGACGTGAACGACTTTGCGCTTGGCAACGACCTGCGGCCCGTGGTGGTCCAGGGCGAGGCCGCAAGCCGCAGCCAGCCAGAGGACATCGAACGCTGGTATGCCCGCAACAGCCAGGGGGAAATGGTGTCCTTTGGCGCCTTCGCCGATCAAAGCTGGCAGCAGGAACCGCAATCGCTGGCGCGTTTCGGCGGCACACGGGCGCTGGAGCTCAGCGGGGCGGCCGTTCCCGGCCTGTCCTCGGGCGAGGCGATGGACGTGATGGAACAGATGGTGGCGGACATGGACGGCGGCTATGGCACCGCATGGACCGGGCTGTCGTTCCAGGAACGTCTGTCGGGCAACCAGGCGCCACTTCTGTTCGCGCTGTCGGCGCTGGTCGTGTTCCTG
>NZ_JXYF01000235.1:0-400 GCF_000967735.1 Paracoccus sp. S4493 | reverse complement strand
TGGCGGTTTCCTCGACCGTCAGGGGCGCGATGCGGGTGGCAATGGACAGGGCGGCAATGATCAGCGCCAGCTGGACCGGCCCGCGGGACCGGGCCAGCAGCGGACGCCAGAAATCACTGCGCTGCGCGATCGGGCGCAGCAGAAGACGGTCGATCAGCATCCAGCCCAGCCATGACAGCGCAACGGCAGCTACGAAGATCAGGGCGGTATCGGTCCAGCGGGTCATGCAGTCCTCGGAAGGGTTGACAGGTCAACACCAACCTCCGACATGGCGCTTCGTTCAGGTGCGTGGGTCTCTAGGTGTGCTTACCTGCCTGTCTGATATCGAGCGCGTCAGTCCTGCTTTCCGATCAGGCAGGATGAGTTTTCCAAATGCCCTTATCATACATTCCCCAAGTGG
>NZ_JXYF01000234.1:0-464 GCF_000967735.1 Paracoccus sp. S4493 | reverse complement strand
GACGGTCGAGGAAACCGCCACCTTGCGCCACGTGCTGCTGTTATGCTTCATCGCCTGCATGACCCTTGTGGCGCGCACTGCTCTGCAGATCTGGGTCGCGCTGCATCTGCGCCGTTTCCGCATCGATGTCGAAGACAATCTGCTGGCGCGCAAGCATGTCACCCAGTCCCGCATCCTGCAGCAGGTGGGCAGCCTGCTGATCGTTGCCGTCGGCATCAGTGCGGCATTGATGTCGTTTGACAGCGTGCGGCAATACGGCGTCAGCCTGCTGGCCTCGGCCGGAGCGGCGGGGCTGGTCGTGGGCCTGGCCTTGCAGCCGGTGCTGCGCAACCTGTTCGCGGGCATCCAGCTGGCCATCACCCAGCCCATCCGTATCGACGACGCAGTGATCGTCGAGGGCGAATGGGGCAATGTCGAAGAGATCGGCGGCACCTATGTGGTGATCCGCATCTGGGACAAGCGCC
>NZ_JXYF01000233.1:0-237 GCF_000967735.1 Paracoccus sp. S4493 | reverse complement strand
CTGGCGGTGGCCAAGCGGGCTCATGGCGTTGAACAGATGCGTGGCGCAGCGCGCCCCTGACGCAAATGCCGCCTGTGCCTGATCCAGCGTGCAGTCGCTGTGGCCAAGGCTGACGATGATCCCCGCCTCGGTCAGGGCGGCGATTTGGGCAGGTGTGGTGGCCTCGGGGGCCAGGGTCACCATCAGCGCGGGCAGGTCCGCGCGGGCGGCGATCAGGGCGGCCATGTCGGCATCGGT
>NZ_JXYF01000232.1:0-306 GCF_000967735.1 Paracoccus sp. S4493 | reverse complement strand
GTCCAGCAGGATCAGGTCCGGCCTGCTTTCGCGGGCCACCTGCACGGCCTGTTCGCCGGACAGGGCAAAGCAGATCTCGTATTCGTCCTCCAGCACGGCGGTGACGATCTCGATGTTGGCGGGTTCGTCGTCGATCACAAGGATGACGGGGCGGTTGTCCATGTTCATATCCCTGGTTGACCGGTGTCGGGGTGGGGGCCGTTCAGCAGCGCATCCGCCGCGGCATAATCCAGCCGCAGCAGCGCGCGGCGCACGGGGTGGTCGTCCATCGCCATGCGGTCCAGCTGCAGCGCCTCGGCCAGCGCG
>NZ_JXYF01000231.1:0-1149 GCF_000967735.1 Paracoccus sp. S4493 | reverse complement strand
CCCCCTCGCGCAGCGTCAGGGTCAGCGTCCTGCCGTCATCGGACCAGGCCCAGCCGGTGGCCAGTTCGGGGATGATCTCCATGTCGGCATTGGTGTTCAGCAGCCGGTCGCGCAGCGATTCATAGACCAGCGAGGACACGAAGGTCCGCGACTGTGCGGGATCCAGCGAATCCGGGTCCTCGTTCAGGCCGATGCGCAGGTCGGCTGCGGCGGCCATGCCGCCGATGGCGGCGGTGCCCAGGGCCGTGGCCAGAAAGGTGGTCAGCTTCATCGATGTCTCCCGATCGGTTCCGGCGCTTGGCGACGCCCTGTGCGGCCAGCCCAAGAAGGGACCGGATCATTAGTGTATACTAAGGTTCACGATCCGCGACTGGCAACCGTGATGCGTCTGCGCCTCGAAATTGCACATCCTGCAAATTTCTTTCGGTCAGGGCATTGATGCCGGCCGACGATATCCTTAGCTAGCTAACGAACCAGCCAAAAGGACGCGTCATGCCCCGCGAAAGCCCGATCCTTGATACCCTGCTGCGGGTCATGCGGACCCTGCGGCGCAGCTATGACCGCAGGGCGCGGGACGTGGGCCTGACCCTGTCACGGGCGCGCGCGCTGACGACGCTGGCGCATCACGACGGCATCACCCAGACCGAACTGGCCGCCGAACTGGCGATCGAGGCGCCGACCCTGAAACGCCAGATCGACGCCCTGGTCGCCGGCGGTTTCGTCGAACGGCGTCCTCTGGATGGCGACGGCCGCAAGAACGGGCTGGTCGTGACCGAACGCGGTCGCGACAGCGCCATCGTCGAATTCACGCACCGCCTGCGCGGCGAAGTGCTAGAGGGAATCGATCCGCAGGACCTGGACCGCGCGGCCCAGGTGCTGGACCGGATCGCCCGCAACATCGAACGGATGGACCGGACATGAGCGCCCCTGCCGCACCCCCGCCGCCGCATCCGCCGCTGCCCGGATTGCAGGCCGTGGCCTATATGCTGGCCGCCACCGTGATCGGCCTGTCGCAGGGCCTGCAGCAGGGCTTCGTGTCCACCAGCCTGCCCCAGCTTGCGGGCGATCTGGGCATCACCACGACCAGCGCGGCCTGGCTGCTGGCGGTCTACATGATCCCGCGCGCGGCGCTGCCGGTGCTGCTGATCA
>NZ_JXYF01000230.1:0-598 GCF_000967735.1 Paracoccus sp. S4493 | reverse complement strand
TCCGCGGCCAGGTGCATGATCGCGTCGGGGCGGTGCTGCGCCAGGATGCGGTCCAGCGCCGCGCGGTCGCGGATGTCGGCCTGCTCGAACGCATAGCGGTCGGACTGCGCGGCCTCGGCCACGTTCTCCAGGTTCGCGGCATAGGTCAGCGCGTCCAGGTTCACGACATGATGCCCACGTGCGATCGCCAGGCGAACGACGGCAGAGCCGATGAATCCGGCGCCGCCGGTGATCAGGATCTTCATGCCTGCTCCTCAAAGACGAAGGGCGATTTCAACTCTGCCAGCGGCTGCGCATCCCGATCCTTGTCGGACAGCAACGGATCGGCGACGTCCCAGTCAATGCCGACGCTGTCCCAGGCCACCGCACCGTCCGACGCGCGGTCGTAATGGGCCGTGCACTTGTAGACGATCTCGGTATCGGGTTCGCGGGTGACGAAGCCGTGAAGGAAGCCTGCGGGAATCCACAGCTGGCGGCCGTTCTCGAAGCTCAGCTCGGTCCCGAACCATTGGCCATAGGTCGGGCTGCCCACGCGCACATCCACCGCCACGTCGAACAGCCGGCCACGCCCGCAGCGCACCAGCTTGCCCTGCGCGAA
>NZ_JXYF01000229.1:0-1024 GCF_000967735.1 Paracoccus sp. S4493 | reverse complement strand
CCCCGGCCGGGCCGCGTCAGGATCGCCGCTCGACCGCATAGGCCGGCGGGGTCGCGATCACTCGAGGCGGGGCCGTCTGCGATGCAGGGCAGGCGGCGTCGGTGCCTGGTCGGGGTCAGACCTGGGTACGCTTTGCCTTCGAAATCACTTGATGAAAGGTGGCATTCGGTATCCAACTCTGCGGATCAAAGCATCGCGCAGGAGGTGGCAAGTTATGCCCCGTATGACGCTGACGGGAATGCCGGGGCTCCACCCGGTCGTTCTCAGTTTCGAGGCCGACACCCTGTTCACCATCGAGAACGGACCCGAGGGGGCGACCATCCTTGGCCTGCATCGGCAGGGGTCCCAGCAGATCGTCCATGTCCGCGAGACGCGCGATCAGATCATCGCGGCCCGCGAGGCAGCGCTGTCGAACGCGCCGTCCCGGTAGCGCGCAGGGCGTCAGGCCGGATCGCTGGTCATCTGGTGCAGGGCGTCGATGATCTGGTCCGTGGGATAGGGCTTTGGAAAAAACCGCGCACCGGGCGGCAGGTCGGCGTCCCTGACGCCCAGGATCCCCGACGCGACGATGATGCGGATGTCGGGCCAGGTGGCGCTGACATGGGCCGCCAGCTTCAGGCCGTTCATCGATCCGGGCATCTCGACATCGGTGAACAGGATGGCGATGTCGGAGGTGCCGTTCAGCGTGGCCAGCGCGGCGTCGGCCGACTTGGCCTCGTAGGTCCGAAAGCCCGCGTCGTGCATCATGTCGACGGCTTCCATCCGGATCAGGATCTCGTCCTCGACGACAAGGACGGCGTTGCGGGGCTGGGACATGATGATTCTTCCGGGGATGGGGTGGCGGACGCTCAGTCCTGCTGCGTCAGGCCGGTCAGCGGTGATGTCAGTTCAAAACGCAAACCGCCGGGGTCATAATCCAGTTCCGCGATCCCGTCGAAGTATCCCGCCAAGGCCTGTTCGATCATCCGGCTGCCAAAGCCCTGACGGCGGGGCGGGGTGACGGTCGGCCCGCCATGTTCCTGCC
>NZ_JXYF01000228.1:0-548 GCF_000967735.1 Paracoccus sp. S4493 | reverse complement strand
AGACGCGCGGCCTGGCCGCCGCCCGCATCGAGGCGGGCGGCATCCGGGTCAACGGCCAGCCCTGCCGCAAGCCGGGGCGCGCCGTGCGGCCCGGCGACGTGCTGACCGTATCCGCCTATCAGCAAGTGCGGGTGCTGACCGTGGTGGGCCTGTCGGACCGGCGCGGCCCGGCCCCCGAGGCGCAGCTGCTGTATCGCGAAGACTTGATTGATCCCCCGGGAATGTCTAGGTGACAGCCCGAACAGACCAGACGAAAGCGCCCCGATGACCTATGTCGTGACTGACAACTGCATCATGTGCAAATACACTGATTGCGTCGAAGTGTGCCCCGTGGACTGCTTCTACGAAGGCGAGAACACGTTGGTCATCCATCCCGACGAATGCATCGACTGTGGCGTCTGCGAACCGGAATGCCCCGCAGACGCAATCCGCCCGGATACCGAGCCGGCGATGGAAAGTTGGGTCGAGTTCAACCGCAAGTATTCCGAACTCTGGCCGGTGATCACCCGGAAGAAGGATCCCCTGCCGACCGCCGCCGAGATGGACGG
>NZ_JXYF01000227.1:0-5260 GCF_000967735.1 Paracoccus sp. S4493 | reverse complement strand
GGGGCCGCGTCGCGCTTACCAATTATCATTCATTCTGTTCAGTCTTGGAAATAGGCCAAAGGCTCAGTTTCAGGCCCGAGGCGAATACAAAGGCTTTGGCCCGGTCGTTTCGGGTTCATGCCGCGCCCAGGGAAAAGGCCGAGGCCGTGTTGCTTTTCCAGCCAAGAGCGCTGTAGTCGCCACTTTCCCGCTCCTGGCTGTAGATCCCGTTGAACTGACCGGCGGCAATCTGTTCCAGGGCAATGGCAAGCTGATCGATGTCATCGGTTGAATTGTACATTCCGAAACTGATCCGGACCATTCCAGGCACTGTGCGGCGGTCGCCCCGGGCCATGTCAATGCGTACCTTCTCGACCGCGTCTGGCGAAAGTCCAAGCAAGCGGATCAGGTACGGATGGGCGCAAAAGCAGCCGCTTCTGACGCCAATCCCATATTCAGTCGCAAGTGCAGCCGCAACAAGCCCATGCGGCTGAGATGTCAGCGTGAATGGAATGACCCCCAAACGATCATGACCATCACCCGCATAGCCAGTTCCATGAAACTTCAGGCCCTCGATCCGCCTAGTTAGGGAATATTCTTTTTGAGTGATAAGATGAAGGACTGGATTTTCACGGCGAGCGCGAGCCGCCTGCAATAGCTGTCGGCAAGCTGTGCCTTCGAAGCGCTACGGTGCATCATGCCGTGTGTGTCGGTCAAAATTTGATCGTTCATTCCCCACGATAATTGTTACACGCGTCAACACCCTCTGAGACCACGTCGAGAAGTGAGTCTACATCGCTCAGAAGGACCGTGATGCGCGGGCTGCTGATACGGTAGCGGATGAAGCGCCCATCGCGGTCGCTGGCGACAAGCCCGCAGTCCAGCAGGCACCTCAGGTGGTTGGAGACGTTGGGTTGCGATAGTTCCGTCCGCTCGACGATCTCGTGAACGGCCAATGGCTCATTGCAAAGTGCACCGAGAATGGCCAGGCGGCTCGGGTCCGCGAAGCCGCGGAACAATTTCGCCCGTCGCTCGATGGTCGCGCTCTTGCGGTCATCGACGATTTGCACCATATCACTCCTCGCTGATATGTTGTTCTTCGATTCATCCTAGCAGGAATAGCGCGACCATGGCCAACACCGAAAGAGCCGGATCGACGGCTGATGCCCCGCCCTTCCGTTACCGGGTTTCCGGTATGGATTGCGCAAAGGATGCCGCGCAGATCGAACGGGCGGCGCAGTCGGCCGGAGTAGCGCCCGACGATGTGAAGGTGTCGGCCGCAACGCACATCATGACACTGAACGCCTCCGAGGCGCGCCTGCCAGATATCGAAAAGGCCGTTGCGGTGACCGGTTACGGCTTCGACCGGATCGAGGGCGATGGAGATATTCCGCCGAATCCGGCTCATCAGGATCCGGCCTACCGACGCGCTCTCTGGATCGTCGTGATCCTGAACGCGGGTTACGGCGTCCTTGAAATGATCGGCGGATTCATCGCCGGGTCACAGGCCGTGAAGGCCGATGCGCTCGATTTCATCGGCGATGGCGCGATCACCTTCCTCGGCCTGCTGGCCATTGGCTGGAGCCTCGCCTGGCGGGCTCGGTCGGCCCTGATCCAGGGCATTTTCCTCGGGCTCCTCGGTCTTGGCGTCCTCGGCACGACGATCGTCCGGGTCTTCGAACGGACGACGCCGGATGCAGGTCTCATGGGCCTGCTCGGCATGATCGCCCTTGTCGTCAATGTCGTCTCCGTTCTGCCGCTGCTGCGGTTCCGCAAGGGCGACGCGAACATGCGGGCCGTCTGGCTCTTCTCGCGCAACGACGCCATCGGCAATGCGGCGGTCGTCATCGCCGCCGGTCTCGTAGCTTGGCTGGGCAGCGCGTGGCCCGACCTTATCGTCGCCTTCGGTATCGCCGGACTGTTCCTGCACTCCGCTTGGGCGATCATTCGCGATGCGCGGGCCGATCTGAAGGCGGCGGCATGAACAGTCGCGTTCTTGGTGGGCTCTGCGCAATCGCAGCGCTCGGTCTCGATCAAGGCACCAAGGCGCTCGCCCTGACTACACGTGAGCTTGAGAGCGGGGTTGAGGTTCTACCCTTTCTTAACCTCGTGCGGGTTCTGAACGATGGGGTCAGCTTCGGTATGCTCGGCGGGTTCGTACCGTGGTGGGGTCTCGTCGCGCTTGCTGGCGTGATTGTGGCATGGCTATTGATCTGGTTATGGCGCGCGCCGGACAGGCTAACAGCTGCCGCTCTCGGTCTGATCATCGGCGGCGCGCTCGGCAATATTCTCGATCGCGTGCGCTATCAGGCCGTTCCGGACTTTCTCGACTTCCATTACGGATCATACCATTGGCCGTCCTTCAATCTTGCGGACGTAACGATTTTCTGCGGCGCGGCCCTGTTGTTCTGGGACAGCTTCCGTTCTGCGAAGGACAAGCTTGGTCAGGGTCAACGCAAGGAAAACACAACGGGGGTGTAACCGATGTTCGGCATACCATCTGCGAAAGGCTTTGACAGCACATTCGCCCTGCTGCGCAACCCATATGGGTTCATTTCGGAGACCTGCCGCGCACTGGATACGGACCTGTTCGAAACCCGCATCCTTCTTCAAGAGACGATCTGCATGACCGGCGCGGCGGCGGCAGAAGCGTTTTATCGGGAAGACCGGTTGATCCGCGCAGGCTCGATGCCAGGCCGCATACAGAAGACCCTGCTGGGGCAAGGCGGGGTACAGGGATTGGACGGCGAGGCTCATCAGCACCGCAAGAAGATGTTCATGTCACTCATGGGAACCGAGCGGATCGCCGCGCTTCAAAGCACGTCGCTTCACATGTTGAAAAAATATGCGCCGGACTGGAAGGCGAGGAACGAGGTCGTCCTCTATGACGAAGTGCGCGAAATGCTCACAAGAGCTGTCTGCGCTTGGGCCGGGGTGCCGCTTGATGAAGCTGAGGTGGAGACCCGAACGGCGCAGCTTACAGCGCTTTTTCAGGACGCCGGGGCCCTTGGCCACAAACATTGGGGCGCGCGTCTGGCGCGCCACCGCCTGGAAAAATGGGCAGCACGCCTAATCCAACAGGTCCGCAATGGTGAGCTTCAGCCGACGCAGGAAAATGCCCTTCATGTCATCTCGACATGGCGCGATCTCGATGGAGAGTTGTTGACCCCCAGGGTGGCCGCCGTAGAAATGTTAAATGTCCTGCGTCCGACCGTTGCGGTATCCGTGTTCATAGTTCAGGCGGCGCATGCTTTGCATCGGCATCCCGAATGGCGGCAAAAGCTGAAGGATGACGAGGGACAGCTTGAACCTTTCGTGCAAGAGGTCCGCCGTCTGTATCCGTTTTTTCCTGCGGTCGCGGCACGGGTAGAAAGCGCATTCGAGTGGCGCGGGCATCACTTTCCGGAAGGGTGCAGGGTCTTGCTCGACCTCTATGGTACGAACACCGATCCGCGTTCATGGGATGCGCCGCTTGAGTTCCGTCCAGAACGGTTTCGGGGCCGCACCGAAAACCCCTATGACTTCATCCCACAGGGCGGTGGCGACCACTATATGAACCATCGCTGCCCGGGCGAATGGATCGCGATCAGCCAGATGAAAGCGTTTTGCAGATACTTGGTGAATGAGATCGACTACGATGTGCCGGATCAGGATCTGGAACTTGAAACCGGAGAGCTACCGCCCTTGCCGACATCCCGGTTCATCATGCGCAACGTCAGGTGTCTAGATTAGCTTCTGCAACATCCTGGTCTTTTTCGGTTTCACGAACTGTCCCGACATCTGCCCGACAACCTTGGCCGAGGTGGTCGCTCAGGTCATGGACGATCTGGGTGAACTGTCCAACGACGTGCAGCCGCTCTTTATTTCGATCGACCCCGAGCGCGACAGAGAGCTGGGCCTCGACGAGTATACGAGGCGTTTCACCCTTCCATTGTCGGCTTGGCCGGGGATGCGGCACAAACCCGCGCTGCGGCGGACAGCTTTCGCATCTATTACGAGCGTGAAGACAACGCCGACGCGCCTGATGGATATGCCATGTCCCACAGCCCTGCCCTTTACCTGATCAGTCCCGAGGGGGACTGGCTTGGCCAGTTCGCCTACGGCACGCCCGCCTCCGAAATCGTCGCCGACCTTCAAGCCAGATTGTGACCCACATGAAACGCATCTTTGCCACCCTCGCTCTGATCGCCGCTGCGGGCCCTGCTTTGGCCTGCGAAACCGTTACAACCGGTGCGTTGGAGGTCTCTCAGGCCTGGTCCCGTGCCTCCATTGGCATGGCGCGACCCGGCGTGGTCAATCTGACCATCCGCAATTCCGGCACGGCAGATGACACGCTGATGTCCATCACCACACCTGCGGCGGATATGCCGATGCTCCACCAAACGGTCATGAATGATGGCGTCGCATCAATGCCTTACGCCATGCAGGTTCCGTTTCCAGCCGGGGAGCAGGTCGCGTTGGGCAGAGTGTCCATTCGGTCATGTTAAAGCAAGGTATGTATCTAGCCGTTCTTTTGAACATTTGTTGCCGATGACGGCCATCGCAATAATAACTGAATAACTAAGGAGTAGTCGCCAGCATGCTTGAAATATCTGGAGTAGGTGTATTTGCTGCTTTTCTTGCCGGTGCCATCTCATTTCTGTCGCCTTGTGTTCTGCCGCTCGTACCAGGCTATGTTTCATACATCGCCGGTCAGGATCTTGGAGAGGCAAGGCGCAATAGTATGTCAGCCCGCCTACCAGCTATCGCCCTCAGTGCCTGTTTCGTACTTGGGTTCTCAACAGTTTTCATCCTTCTTGGTGCGGGCGCTAGCATGCTCGGGCATCTGCTTCTTGTTTACCACTATGAACTTAGCATCGTAGGCGGCGCGTTCGTCATCGCTTTTGGGCTATTCATGCTGGGCATATTTCGTAGCAGCCTATTCTCCAGAGATCTTCGTCTTAGCTTAGATGTTTCCGGTGGACGCCCGCTTGGGGCTTATCTCCTTGGGTTGGCCTTTGCCTTTGGCTGGACTCCCTGCATTGGCCCGATCCTTGGTGCAATTCTAACAGTAAGCGCCAGCTCATCGAAAATGACGGACGGAATTTTACTTCTTTCTATCTACTCTGCAGGGCTTGGGGTCCCCTTTCTTCTCGCAGCGATCTTTATTGATACAATTACTAAGCGCCTCAAAAAGTTTGGGAGTGCGGGACGTGTTCTCTACAAGGTCGCAGGGGGAGTCATGGTTATCATGGGGCTAGCAATAATGACGGGACAGTTACCCATACATTCCCCAAGTGGC
>NZ_JXYF01000226.1:0-238 GCF_000967735.1 Paracoccus sp. S4493 | reverse complement strand
CCCCCCTGCCACCGTCCGCGACGACGTCCTTCAGGCGCTGGCATGTCCCGCCAGGCGGGCGTGCAGGTCCGCCCGCGCCAGATCGGATTTCGGCCCCTGCAGCACCGCGCGCCCGCGTTCCATGACCAGGAACCGGTCGCCCAGATCCCAGGCAAAGTCAAAGAACTGCTCGACCAGCACGATCGCCATGTCGCCCCGGTCGCGCAGCCCGGCGATCACCTGCCCGATCTGGGCGATG
>NZ_JXYF01000225.1:0-2541 GCF_000967735.1 Paracoccus sp. S4493 | reverse complement strand
ATTCCAGCGGATCGCGGCCCGCCGCCGCCGCCAGTTCTGCGATGAAGGACTGGATCGCGAAGGCATGCGGGATGTTGGACACCGACCGGTACCAGCCGATGCGCACATGGGCCGGGGCCTGCGGGTTCTCGGCCCGGACGTTGGGGATGTCCAGGGGCATGTTGGTCAGCCCCATGCCCAGCTCGAACGGCAGCTTCTCCTTGGGGTCGGGGGCAAAGATCGACCCGATCGTGGGGGCTGCGGTGCGGTGCAGCCAGGCCACGGCCTTGCCCTGTGCGTCCAGCCCCGCCTCCAGCCGCTCGACCGAGACGGTGTGATAATAGCTGTGGTGCAGGTCGTCCTCACGCGTCCAGGTCAGCTTGACCGGGGCGCCCATCTCGCGGCTGAGGATCGCGGCCTCCAGCACGAAGTCGGGCTTGGACTTGCGGCCGAAACCACCGCCCAGCAGGGTGACGTTGACGGTCACATCCTCCTCGGGCAGTTCCATCCGCTGTGCCAAGCGCAGGCGGGTGACCTGCGGCGCCTGCACGCAGGCCCAGACTTCGCAGGACCCGTCGCGCACATCGGCCACGGCGGCGGGCGGCTCCATCGGGGCCTGCGCCAGGTGGGGAATATAGTATTCGGCGACCACGCGGGTCTCTGCCTCGGCCAGGGCCGCGGCGACGTCGCCCCGGTTCAGGATCAGCTTGCCGTCGCCGGTCTGCACCGCCGCCTCAAGCTCTGCCCTGAAATCATCCGAGGAATAGGCGGCATGCGGCCCATCCTCCCATTCGATGACCAGCGCTTCGCGCCCCTTGATGGCGGCCCAGGTGTTGCGGGCAATGACCGCGACACCGCCAAGCGGCTGGAATTCTGCGGGGATGGCGGGCGGGTCCAGCCGCACGATCCGCTCGACTCCGGGCACCTGCAGGGCGGCGCTGTCGTCCAGGCTGGCCACGCTGCCGCCAAAGACCGGCGGGCGGGCGATGACGGCATACAGCATTCCCTCGCGGCGCACGTCGATCCCATAGGTCGTGGTGCCGCGGGTAATGTCGTCATTGTCGACCAGCCCGATATCGGCCTTGCCGACGTAACGGAACGTCGCGGGGTCCTTCAGGCGCAGGCCCTCGCGGTCGGGAACCGGCAGGGCGGCGGCTTTGGCGGCCAGTTCGCCAAAGCCCATCGTGCGGTCCGATCCGGCATGACGTACGACATGCCCCTCGGCGCGCACTTCGGACAGGGGCACGTCCCACGCCTCGGCCGCCGCCTGCTCCAGCATGGTCCGGGCCGAGGCCCCGGCACGGCGCATCGGGCCAAAGAAATGCCGCAGGCTGCGCGAACCGTCGGTGTCCTGGTTGCCATAGCGCGGCTCGTTGCCGGGGGCCTGGGTCACGCGGACCATGTCCCATTCGGCCTCCAGCTCGTCCGCCACGACCATCGCGATCGAGGTGCGCACGCCCTGCCCCATCTCGGAACGGTGGACGGTCACGGTGACGATACCGTCCTCGGCGATCGAGACGAAGACGTTCGGATCGTCACGCCAGCCGTTGGGCATCGCGTCGGCGCCGAACTGGACGGGCGCGTCCTGCGCGCGGCCCGGGCGCGGCAGTCCGATTGCAAGGACCAGGCTGCCGGCCCCCATGCCCAGCAGCAGGGACCGGCGGCTGACATTGGCGATGCGGAGGGATTCGGGGACGCGGTTCGACATCATTCGGTCCTCGCTTCGGCGGCCTGCTTGATGGCGGCGCGGATGCGCGGATAGGTGCCGCAGCGGCACAGGTTCGCACTCATCACCGTGTCGATGTCCTCGTCGGTCAGGTCGGGGGTGGAATCCACAAGCGCCGCGGCCTGCATGATCTGCCCCGCCTGGCAATAACCGCATTGCGACACGTTCAGGTCACGCCAGGCGACCTGCACGGGGTGGTCGCCGTTCTCGGCCAGACCTTCAATCGTGCGGACGTCCGACCCATCCGCGATCGAGATGGGGGTGATGCAGGCAAAGGTCGGATAGCCGTCCAGATGGATCGTGCAGGCGCCGCATTGGGCGATGCCGCAGCCGAACTTGGTGCCGGTCAGTCCCAATTCGTCGCGCAGGTACCACAGCAGCGGCATTTCGGGATCGCCATCGAAACTGTGTTCCGTCCCGTTCACGGTCAGGGTGATCATGATGGCTTCCTCGCTTTCGGATCAGGGCCGGTCGGCGTCGTGCGCGCATGTGACCGTCAAGGGCAACGCCCTTCGGTAAACCGGGTTCCCGAAAAATCGCGCGTCAGTTGCCGGCATGGTCCGGAAAGGCATTGAGCCCGGTCCAGGCACCGGTCCCGTGTCAGGACCATCCTTTATCAGGTAGAGCTGTCCGCGGCGACGGATTAGGCGTGACGATCAGACTGCGCCTTTGGCGCTTGACGACCGGCACCCGGTCGGGACATGGATCCGCCTTGTGTCCGGGGCGCGCACGGGCCGATACCATCCAAGGCATGGGACAGCAGATGAGCCAGGAAACAGCAGGCGCGGACATCGACGCGCGCTTTCGCACCGGAACCCCCGGCCTGGATGCCGTGC
>NZ_JXYF01000224.1:0-892 GCF_000967735.1 Paracoccus sp. S4493 | reverse complement strand
CCCCGCCCGCCTCATCGACCCGAGCGAGATCGGCGATGTCTGGAATTATGGCGAGGATCCGGCGCGCTATCCCATCGACACCGGACGGCTGCGGGCGGTCACCGAAACCGTGGCCGAGGCGATCGGATGGGGTCGCCAGATGCCCGCCGGCAGCGGCCTGGGCATCGCCGCGCATTACAGCTTTGTCAGCCATGTCGCGGTGGCGGCCGAGGTCGAGGTCGTGGACGGCGCGGTGCGCATTCCGCGCGTCGAGATCGCCATCGACTGCGGCGCGCATGTCAATCCCGACCGCATCCGCTCTCAGATGGAGGGGGCGGTCATCATGGGCGCGGGGCAGGCCCTGACGGCCGAGATCACCTTCCAGGACGGGCGCGCGCAGCAGGACAACTTTGACACCTACCTGATCCCCCGCATGGAGACCGCGCCGCGGGAGATCAACGTGCATCTCGTGTCCTCGGGCGGCTATGACCAGCCTTTGGGGGGCGTCGGGGAACCGGGCCTGCCGCCCGTCGCCCCGGCCATCGTCAACGCGATCTTTGCCGCGACGGGCACCCGCATCCGCCGCCTGCCGGTGGCCAATCAACTTCGCAGCTGAGGACATGTCCATGACCCTGAAACAGATGCTTCTGGCCGGCGGCCTTGCTGTCCTGGCCGGTCCGGCGCTGGCGGATTGCGCCGACCGGATCACCTTCCTCGAAGAGGCGCTGGACGATGCGTCGCGGCTGGCCATCTCGGCCTCGACGGGCGGGCAGGGGGTCGCGGGCGCCCGCGAGGCCCAGGCCGTGACCGAGGAGACGGCAGAGGAACCCGTCCCCTATCAGGACGACGCCGCCGCGGCGGTCGAGGAGGCCGATGAGGCCGGGGACGGTGGCGAGGAGTTGATCGAGGCGCG
>NZ_JXYF01000223.1:0-1252 GCF_000967735.1 Paracoccus sp. S4493 | reverse complement strand
GGGGCGGACCGCCTGTTCGGGCACGTCATCGACCGCCACCGTCGGCGCGATGCCATAACCCAAGGCCCGGACGACCGCTTCGATCTGGTCCGATCGGGTGATGCCGGGGTCCAGATCGACGCTCAGCCGTTCGGCCATCAGCGCGACCCGGGCCGCGCGGACGCCGGGCATCCGCTCGACCGCGCGCACGACCTTGGCCGTGCATCCGGCGCAATCCATGCCCGTGACGGTCCATTCCCGCCGGTGTGTCGTGTCATCCGTCATGTCGCATCCTGCCATGGGTCTTTTCGTCCTGTGGCCAGGAAGATAGGATCTCTAGCAACTAGAGCTTCAAGGGGTGTTTCATGCTCAGCATCGGAAAATTGAGCGCGGCCACCGGGGTCAAGGTGCCCACGATCCGCTATTACGAAAGCATTGGCCTGCTGCCCGAACCCGAACGCAGCACCGGGAACCAGCGCCTCTATGGTCGCAAGCAACAGGAGCGGCTGGACTTCATCCGCCACGCGCGCGACCTTGGCTTTCCGCTGGACAGCATCCGCGAGCTGCTGAGCCTGTCGGATCGTCCCGACATGCCCTGCGCCGCCGCCGATGTCATCGCGAGGCGCCAGCTGCAATCGGTCCGCGACCGGATCGTCCGGCTGCAGGCCCTGCAGCAGGAGCTGAGCCGCATGCTGGCCCAATGCGCGCATGGGACAATATCGGACTGCAAGGTCATCGAGGTCCTGGGCGATCACGCGCATTGCCTGCACGACCATCACGGCGATGGCGTGCCGTCATAGGCAGCGTTTCTCCGTGGCGGTGACTGCGGCCGCCGCTTGCCATGCTTCGACGGGCTGCCGGCCTAGACCAAGGCGTTGGTGCTAATCGGTTATGTGCCAGATGATCCTACTTGCGATGCGAACCGCGCAGAATTCCGCCGATCGCAACGATCCGGTGATATCCGGGCCAGATCGCAGTCGTCACGACCCTGTCAAGGACGCCGCCTGCACCGCCGACGATCAGGCGGAACGCGGCCCGACGACCGATCCTTGCCCGACCAGGGCGCGACACCCGCGCGCTTTCGGCGACCCCTGTTCTGTCGTAGAAGGCGGGATGGCCCGTCGGACCCCAGGCAGCGCCGCGGGAATAACCGGCATCCGCCCCGAACTGCCCGGAAGGACCGATGAAGACGCAATCCCCCACGAACATCGCGCAGAACGCCGCCCGGCGCAATCTGGCGCAACTGAACCGCATGCGCTGGATCGCGGTCGCG
>NZ_JXYF01000222.1:0-449 GCF_000967735.1 Paracoccus sp. S4493 | reverse complement strand
GGGGGCCGCGTCGCGCTTACGAATGTGCAAAAGGTGGCTGATGAGATAAAAGAAAAAATAGTGGCCTGCCCCTATCAGGTGGTCCGGTTTCAGTCTTAGTGCATTTCGGGTCTTGGCGCTACAGCTGGGGTGGCCGGCGAAGCGGCTCCGGATGGCGAAGCCGGCCACTGGATGGCCTCGGGAGCTGGCGGGCGATACCCCAGTGATGAGTGCGGGCGCTTGGTGTTGTAATGGCGGCGCCAGCTCTCGATGATAATCTTCGCCTCAGCGAGGCTGTAGAAGATCTCCCCGTTCAGCAGCTCGTCGCGGAGCTTGGAATTGAAGCTCTCACAGTAACCGTTCTCCCAGGGGGACCCCAGCTCGATGTAGGCGGTCTTCGCGCCGACGGCGACGATCCAGTCCCGCACCGCCTTTGCGATGAACTCCGGGCCATAGCATGTTGGGAATGA
>NZ_JXYF01000221.1:0-3290 GCF_000967735.1 Paracoccus sp. S4493 | reverse complement strand
TACTTGGGGAATGTGGGTTAAGATCGAACGCATTCATGATGAGATAGTCGTAACCTATGGTCCCAAATAGGTTGTGATCGACCCACAGCGTTGCAAAGATATAGGCGAGGATTACCCCGCCCATCGTGAAAAATAGCCCAGAGGCAAGTTGACGTTGCATGTCTGCTACCTTTCGTACTCGTTGCTGCGGTCGCGATCTTTGTCAAAAGTCTCTTTGAGATAGTCCCGGTGATCCGACATAAGCCGCTCGGTTTCATGCGACATGACAAAGCCGGTGCTACGGTTGTTCATTTCCGCCTGCACCATGAGCTGTCGGCCAAACACCTGATCTTTGGTGATGTGGTCGATGGCGCCTAGATCGCCGCGGCGGAAACGGTCGTACTGAGCCTCGGTGGTGTTCTCTTTCAGCAGGCGAATGACTTCCTGGTGTTCCTCGGCGCTGTCTGTCAGCGAGTAGTCGCTGCCACTCTTTGCCCTGAGGTCGGCAAATGCGTCTACCGCAGCCGCACGCTGTTCCGGCCCCTCACGTTCCCGCTCGTCCTCGGCCAAGTAGCCTACGAACGGGGTTCTGTCCCTGGCGTAACGATCCCACATTTCAGACGCCAATGTTGCGTGGGCTGGCGACTTCTCGGCGAACTCTGAAACCTGCGGCTTGAAGGCATCCAACTCATTGCTGGCTTTCTCATATGCCTCTGTGTCGTTGCTATACCTTTCCGCAGCATCCCATTCCTGACGCTGGAACGACATTTCAATGTCCTGACGTTCGGCGTCAGTGACCGCCACTGCGTCGAGGCTGCGGGCTTCCAATGCGGCATCACGCTCATTCGCAGGCACGTACCCTTCCGGGGGCATGACAACATCGGTTGATCTGTCCCAAAGAGCAGATGCGAAAACTGCGTGTTCGCGCGACTGCTGCGCAAATTCGGTGAAGCGGGTTTGCGCAGCCTCAACCTGCTCCTGTCCCCTACTCCGCACTTCGCTGTCATCAGAATAGCCATAGCTAAAATCGGTGCGGCTGAACTGGTGTTCGATGCTGTCGCGTTCTGCGGCCGTCAACGTAGGACGCCCGCTAGCGTCGAGATAATCGCGTTCTAGCTGAGGCACTGGTCGTATGTCGTAGTGAGCCTGAAGATCCTCTCGGATTTCTTGGTAGACGTTTGTCAGCTCGGCAATCGCCTGCTGACGCTGCTCCGGGTCGGACAGGCTTAGATCGGCAGCTTTTGCGACCTGACGTAGATCATCCTGCATCCACATCTGTTCAAGGTACAAGCTCCCTGCCCCTGCCTGCAGGCGTGTCGTAATCGCTTCGGCACTCAACCCTGTGTCTCGGGTGTATTCCTCAATCCGCTCCGCTGCTTTCGACCAGGTGAAGTCATTTCCATCGGCCTTGTGCATGTAGATCGACATTCCGCGCGGGTCTTCGTGCAAACCTTTGGCATATCCCGCATCAGGGCTCAGCGCGGTGAATGCTGCCATGTTTTCTGAAAGCTGCTTTTCGTAAGGAACACGTTGAATCGCATCCTTCGTCAGAAGAACCTCCTGCGACCTTGCAAGTGCGTCGTTCAAAAGAGACGCGTACTGATCAAATTTCTCTAGCTCATCGGCACTAAGGGCGGGCATTTTGTAATCTCCTTTGTTCGACATAAGCATGTTCGCAACGCCCTCGTATGCGTTCTTAAGGCGCTGACAGTCTGCGTTGGCAGCAATAACAGCCATTGCTTCGTAACCAATTTTGGCAAAATTCACTTGCTCTTGCGCATACAAGAGATCTGTCCCAGTCCGGGGCCGCTGCTGCGGTGCGCGGCCTTCCCGGCTTGCATTCCACTGCTCGGTTTGCGTCGGCTGGCGATCGGTAATCCCGCGCTCAAAGCGCGAAGTCGGATCGAGCATGATACCGCGCCGTTCGGCATGTTCCGCCATTGCTTCACGGAATGCCTCGTAGCTGTAATCGGTCCCGCGCCGCATGTTGAACAGGCTGTTGTCGCTACCTCGGCGGTTCAAGACGATATGGGCGTGGGGGTGGTGTTCCTGGTCGTCATGAATGGCCGCGACATACTTGAAACGCGCATCACCATCTTCAAATTTCTCGGCGCATATATCGCGGACGATCTCTGTCACGTCCTTGATTGACGTACCCTCCGGAAAACTGAGGATCATGTGCGATGTCTGACCGTTCCGGGTATTCGCCCACCAGTTATCGGAAAGGCTGTCTACAAGCCTGTTGATTTGCTTGTTTGTTGGCTCATCGTGCGCCCTAAGAATGCCGCTCGGATCAATGACATTGGCAACCTTGTCGTCGCGGAAAATGTAATTGAGCTGGCCCTTCAGTCCGCTTTTGCTGTCGACGCCACCCGTTCGAACGAGCTTAAAAATGGCCTGACCGTGGCGTGCGCCGACCCGGCTCATGCGGCTGACAGAAAGCCCCTTCCCTCTCGAAGACTTGCCGCCCGAAGACCCGCCGCCTTTGCGCCATGGCGATCCGTTGCGGCTCGACTGCTCCCTGTCGAACAGTCGGCCCATAACCTGTTCGATTGCAGAGTGATGTTTACTCATCGAGGGTATCACCCGCCTCGTCAGCAGACAGTCTGCCGTGCAGGGTTGCAGCCTTCACCTGCATGTTGTGAAGCATGGCCCCAACGACCTTCTTGAGATTTTCCACCTCGTCGTTCGCTTGGCGGATGCGTTCAATCTGCTCCAGAGACGGATTTGCACTCCCGGTCTTCTTTACAGACACCGACAAAGCCGCTGCGATCTGGTTAAAATTACCGCCCAGAGCAGTCAGGTGCCTCATGGCTTCTGCAAGAAACTGTTCTTCGGCAGGGCTAGAATCGTAAAAACCGCCGACTGCTCGTGTCATTTTGCGCAAAAGAGCGGCCCTGCTCGACGCGACATTCTCCCGAACAAGCCTGTCTAGGCCAGCCTTCTCATGGGTCGTCACCTTCGCTCCGACGGTCACGTAGGCGGCGCGGTCTCCAATGATAGCGCCCTGGCCGCTTTTGATCCGGTAGACCGTCGATGGCGCAACGCCAAGCTGCTGCGCGATTTTCGCGGCTGAATGACCCTGCGAAAGAAGGGTCCGAATGCGGTTCCGGCGCTCAAGAGGTTTCACACAAATGGCTCCAAAATGCAATTTTGGTTAACATTGGACATATCCTGCAACTCAAACACTACCCTCTGACCCCCTCAAAAACAATCCCTCGATGCCGTAGGCGTCGAAAAAGGGAATGTGGGGGGGGCAGAATGCGGGTAGTGTTTGGCAATTTCCTTCCCGAAGATCGCAGATCGAAGGG
>NZ_JXYF01000220.1:0-510 GCF_000967735.1 Paracoccus sp. S4493 | reverse complement strand
CAATTGGCCTTGGGCAACAAGCTGCGGATCCTGACGATCGTGGATACGCATTCCCGTTTTTGTCCAGCAGCTGACCCGCGCTTCAAATACCGCGGTGAGGATCTGGTCCGGACACTGGAACGGGTCTGTGCCCAGGTCGGCTATCCCAGGACGATCCGGGTCGACAATGGCAGCGAATTTATCTCTCGCGATCTCGACCTGTGGGCTTATGCCCACGACGTGACCCTGGACTTCTCACGCCCCGGCAAGCCCACGGACAACGGCTTCATCGAGGCGTTCAACAGCAAGCTCCGGTCCGAATGCCTGAACGCGCACTGGTTCATGAGCCTTGCAGACGCGCGGGAAAAGCTGGAAGATTGGCGTAGACACTACAACGAGGACCGACCCCATAGCGCGATCGGATATAACGTCCCGATCGCTCTGCATTATCCCGGCGACGCAGTCAGCCCGTCGCCATGACCAAGCCGGAAAATTCCAGCATCCGACGGTCCAAGGTTGGGGAGCAGAGCA
>NZ_JXYF01000219.1:0-8725 GCF_000967735.1 Paracoccus sp. S4493 | reverse complement strand
CCGCCTTTTGTCCGCCCGATTTGGCGTGCGCGCCCCCCTTTTTCACGCACAGGCTCGACGCCGTGCGGTGTGCTTTGAGATAGGTCGCATCGATCATGATCGTCTTGTGATCGGCGCTCTCAGCGGCCAGGCCGACCATGATCCGGGCGAAGACCCCGTTGTCACTCCAGCGCTTCCAACGGTTGTAGAGGGTCTTGGCGGGCCCGTATTCCTTCGGCGCATCACACCACCGCAACCCATTGCGGTTGATGAAGATTATGCCGCTGAGAACGCGGCGATCATCGACGCGGGGCTTGCCATGACTCTTGGGAAAGAACGGCTTCAGGCGTTCCATCTGGGCATCGCTCAGCCAGTAAAGATTGCTCATCGATCAGGTCTCCTGGCGGAGCCTGAATCATGCCAAACGCCTGAAATCAATGGGTCTGGAGCGTAGGGGGCAGTCAACGCGCTAGCCGTCCATCTTCGCACCTAAAGGATAAAGTCCGAAGCGCCCATCCGCTGAACGCCGGCTAACCAAACGGCAAAATCCTGAACGCCGTCCCCATCAAGGTCGGCACGAACCGAAATGCCGCTCTCCTCGCGGATCAGCCAGACAGCATGCTCCGCAGGTCCATTGGGGTTGAAGATCAAGGCTTGGTTACCCGCTCTGCTCAGATCGGCGTCTAGCCGGGAGAGGTCTATCTTATCCTCGCCTGGCGTGAAATCGACGATGACGTCCCGCCCCTGACCTGGACGGCTATCGTTCTGACTAAAAAATACGAATCTGTCGGCATCTGCGCCGCCATGCAGTCTGTCTGTGCCCGCCCCACCAGCAATGGTATCCCGGCCCACCCCACCGACCAGAATGTCGTTACCGTAACCGCCATTCAGATAGTCATCACCGGCATCACCATAAAGATGGTCGTTGCCTGAGTTGCCAAACAGTCGATCGTTTCCTGGACCGCCGGAGATTAGGTCATTGCCGTGATGACCAACGACAGTATCATTACCCCATCCGCCATACAGATGGTCATGGCCATCGCCACCGTGAAGCCAGTCGTTGCCTGACTTTCCAAGCATCCGATCATTACCCACCCCGCCCCAGAGTCGATCGTGACCATCGCCGCCATCCAAGATGTCGGCGCCAAAACCGCCATTCAGTCGATCATTACCGCTGCCCCCATAAAGAGCGTCATTCCCGGCATCTCCAAAGATCAGATCATTTTCTGATCCCCCGAAAATTGTGTCGTCGCCGGAGGCCCCGTGCAATGTGTCATTGTCCGATCCCCCCGCGATGACGTCGTTACCCAATCCCCCGGCGATTATATCGTGACCTCTTCCGCCGTCGATGGAGTCATTTCCTACCCCGCCGAAGATGCGGTCATGACCGTGATACCCATCGATGTAGTCGCTCCCTTCGCCGCCGTGAATCGTGTCGTCTCCCCGATTTCCAAAAATGAAATCATGTCCGCCAAAACCGAAGAGACTTTGTCCACGATCGGGAGATCCTTCAATACGGTCGTTGCGGGCGGTACCAGAGAAGATATGGTTTCTTGGGCTGAACTGATGATCATATTGGGCCTCGACCGGCAGGAAGCGCGCCGGAATGAAATTAACGGGGTTTCGATAGACCACATCCGCCGACGCCGGCACGCCATCTGCCCATTCTTTGGGCCAGTAGATAAAGTGGTTTTCCTCCGAGGACTCGGAGTTTCGCCCGTCGGACTGAATCGTCGGAGAGGCGTGCCGCGCACCCTCAAGGGCATAAAGAATGCGATTGTCGATGAGGATCCACTGTTGGCCGAGATGCTGGACAATCCGGATATTGTCGGGAGGATCATAAAGGTTCACCAGGGCATTCTTGATCCAGATCGAGTCCTGTGTCGGATCAAAATCGTCAATCCTTCCAGTAATCTGCTGGTCGCCCTGTGCCACCCCCGAAAAAACGAATCTGTCCGCCCCGTGGCCACCAAACAGATGGTGCCCGAACCTGGCGGCGTAAGTATCACCATTGTAGCGAGCCATGCCAAGATAGAAGGTGTCGTTGCCCCAGTCTCCATAGGCATGAGTTTGGAACTGCTGTGGCAGCGGCGCCCCATACCCAAACGCATGGATAGTATCATTACCGCGGCCTCCAGATATTAAGCCGCCCCGAACCCCTCCGAAGAGCACATCATCGCCAGCCCACCCGCGAATATCGACGACCCCAGTCCCGCCGTGAATGGTATCAGCATAATCTGTCCCAATCACACCTGATCGTTTGTGCTCTGAGTGATTATGAGAGAGCGGCAAATCGTACTCCTTCAAAATGAATTATATATTATATGTCATGCCGAAGCTATGCAGCAGCAATTAGCGCCGCTTATATCGGAGACAAGAGCTTCTCAACTTTACAGATAATCATCAGCATATCTACCCTCACCTTTCGCTACAAAATTATCAAAAGAGTAGGAGAGCCATGCAGGTATCCCAAGCACACCTACTGCTAGAGCCGCAAGTGATCCATAAAAATTTCCGCTGAATCCAAATATTACCGCCGATAGAAAAATAAATACTGAAATCGATGCGATGTGCGCGATAATTAGATTGACTCTTAAGTCAATATTCAAGCTCCACCAAATCTTCGAAATTATAAATCGTAGCGAGAAAAGAATCGCGGATATTAAAACGGCAAAACCTCCAGCTACGGCATAAATGTAGGCGGCAAATATTATGCCGGTACCTGAAGCGAGAGACATCAGTGCGGCGAACGTCCCGGTGACGATGCCTGCAATAATCATTGGAACCAGCATAGGCCACCACCCCCTTGCAAGGACCTCATAACATCTCTTAGGTTGATTAAATGTGATTTTACTCTGCTTATTAGTTAACAAACTGTCAAGTTCAATTCGGCTATACACTGCACTAAAAGTTGCGGCTGGTGAACGGCCGGAGTCTCCGGATAGCCCCCTAACCCCCTGAATCTACACATGTGCGTTGACTAAAGTGAGGATGAATTGGTTTCCGTTCTGCGGCGCGCCTCACGGCCCGGAAAGGGAGTGGTGATATGGGCGACCTTTTTTGGCTGACTGACGCGCAGCTGGTGCTCAGCCCCCTTTATGGATGGTCCGCCCCTCCCGCCGATCTCCGTGTAGGATGTCGGTGTTCAATGGAGGAAGGAGCGGACCATGAGCATTGTGATCGTTGGCATCGACCTGGGCAAGAACAGCTGCAGCATCGTCGGTCTCGACAGCCTGGGGACAGTGGTGGTTCGACGGCGATTGCGTCGTGACAGCGTCATCGCGTTCGCGTCGAAGCTGCCGGCCTGCATCATGGCCATGGAGGCGTGTTGCGGCGCTCATCACATGGGACGGTCGCTGGCAGCACTGGGGCATGAGGTCCGGCTGATGTCGCCGGAATATGTCCGGCCTTACGTAAAGGCGCAGAAGAATGATGATCGCGACGCTGAGGCAATTGCCGAAGCGGCAACCCGTCCCACCATGCGCTTTGTCGAACTCAAGAGCGAGGAGCAGCTCGACGTCCAGACGCTGCATCGGGTGCGGGATCGGCTGGTCGGAGAACGCACGTCGCTGACCAACCAAATCAGGAGCCTTCTGCTGGAACGGGGACATGTTGCGGCACAGGGCCATGCCCGGTTGCGTCACTTGCTCGCTGACCTGCTGGACCCCGCCACGTGCAGCCTCAGTGCCCGCATGGCTTTCCTGCTCGGCGACATGCGCACGCGGTGGGACGAGCTTGGCCGCCGCATTGCCGCTTTTGACGCCGAGTTCTCGGCCATGGCTCGGACCGATGAGCGAGCACGGCGGCTGACAAGCATTCCGGGCATCGGTGCGCTGAACGCCACCGCATTGGTCGCCGCTGTCGGCAACGCCGCGACATTCACGAAAGGAGGCGATCTGGCCGCCTGGCTGGGTCTGGTGCCGAGGCAGGCGACAACAGGCGGCAAACCAAAGCTGCTCGGGATCACAAAGCGCGGCAGTCGATACCTGCGCAAGATGCTGATCCAAGGCGCGCGATCTGCCATGCCAACATTGGCGAAGGCGAATACAGCAATAGGCGCCTGGCTGCGTGCGCTGCTTGTGCGCACCCATCCCAACATCGCTGTTGTCGCCCTTGCGGCGAAGATGGCCCGCACTGTCTGGGCGCTTCTGCGGCACGGGCGAAATTATGAAGCCGTGCCGCAGGCGGCCGGTTGAGGAACACGCGCCCGTCTTGAACACAGCCGGGCGCAACGAGCTGCGAGTGGTGAAAGGAAGATGGCCTGACAGTTGATCGGCGTTGCAAAAACCTCCGGCGCAAAATGGCCCACCGAGGCCGGCCCCTTTATGAGGATTGTGACGCGCGGATCTCCATCTTGGCGGCGGCCTTTGTGCCGACATGCCGGATACGTTTGTGCAGACTGATCATGTTATCAAAAATTGCCGCTTGCAGACGGGGCGGACCATACGTTTGCGCCCGCTGCCTGATGATGGGCGCGGACCACTGTGCTGTCGATCATCTGAAGTGCGTCCGGCACGATCCGGCTTTCGAGCAAGACCTCCAGGATCTGCTCCCACGAACCCGCCAGGGTCCAGCGTCGGAACTGGCGGTAGACACTGGACCACTTCCCGAACTCTGCCGGCAAGTCACGCCACGGCGAGCCTGTCCGCGTTCGGCATGGCCTTGAACCAGTGGCGGCTCATGCCTCACTCCAGAAAATCCCATCAAGAAAGAGCCGATGGTTGGTAGGTTTGCGCCCGTTCGGCACTCGGACGGCCAGAATGAAGCGCTCGTGAAAAGCCCACTCTTCGTCCGACATCAAATCTCGTGCCAAGCTGGTCTCCATCACAGATACCAGCTTGAATCACGATCAGCGCGCCCGGTGAATCCTTTCGTCAACAAGGCCTCGTCATTTCGCCATCAAGCGATGAGTACGGTCGCCGGTTGTCGCAAGAGCCCAGAGCGCGCCAAAGGCCTGGGGCCTGCCTCCTTTCTGGCGGTCGGGTTTCAGTCTCATGGCATGACTAACCCTTGCGCTACCGCCGGAATATCCAGCGAAGCATGCCGGCAAGCCTGAAAATCGGCATCCTGTCTTGCCGCCGACGGAAACACGTCACACACTCCTAACACTATTTTACATCTGCGAGTTGATACGGCTGAACCCTAAGAAAGTGGTAAGACGATTTCAGTCGGTAACCCTTTGGGCATCTGACCGCATTTAAAGGGACCCTTTGACGATGGATCAGCATGACGAGCTTCGTCTTCTGAGAGGCGCCTGCGCCGCCGGCCAGACCGGCGCGTGGTATTACCGCGTTGGTGAGGATCGCGTTGAATGGACGCCACTTCTCCACGATCTGTTTGCTGTTCCGGTGGGAACGGAACTCGGTCTGGACTTTGCCCTGTCATTCTACGTCGAAAAAAGCAGGCAAGCAGTCACAGAAGCAGTCAACGCCTGCCTTGCCAACGGAGCGTCGTGGAACCTGGACGTGCAGTGCCGCTCCATGACAGGTAGGTTGTTCTGGGCCAGAACCATCGGTGAGGCGATCCTGCAGGATGGGCGCGTGGTGGCGCTGCAGGGTGCCTTCCAGGACATCAGTCGGGAACGCGCTGCGATCGACGAGCAAATGCGTGCACAGGCGGAGCTATCGTTCGTTATGCGCACGATGACCGACGGCTTTTTCCTGCTTGATAGAAGTTGGCAATTCACATTCGTAAATGTGGCTGCAGAACAGATGCTCCGCCGCCCCCCTACCGAGCTTGTCGGGCAGTGTATCTGGGAGGAATTTCCCGAATCTCGCGGCACGATCTTCGAGCGGACTTACCGGACTGTCAGTGAAACGGGACACTCGGAGTCATTCCAAGCCTATTTCGCTCCGCTGGAGAGCTGGTTTCATGTGACCGTTCATCCTGCTCAGACAGGCATCGCGGTCCACTTCCGGAACGTGACCCGCGAGGTGAGCGAACAGCGTGATCTTCGGCTGTTCAGGACAGCCATAGACGCAATGACCACGGGCGCGGTCATGCTTGAGAGACGTGAAGGCGCCATCGACTTCTGGCCGATCATGTATGCGAACGCCGCGGCGATCGCACTTCAGGATCAGGATGGGCAGCAGCTGTTGGGAAAGACCCTGAAAGAGGTGATGCAGGAGACGGATTGCATCCCCAGTATCGACCATGTGCGCGATAGGCTTGCAGCGCAGCAGCTTTGCCAATTTGAGGCGCGACACCACCGTTCAGGACGCCAGGAGATACTGGAATGCGTTGCCGTGCCGCTGGCGGGTGAACATGACGGGCACGGGCATGCGGTGGTGCTCATCAACGATGTGACGGAGCAAAGGCATAGTGCTGAAGAACGTCAGCGAAGTGAGCGCTTGGCATTGATCGGGCAGATGGCAGGGGGCGTCAGCCACGATTTCAACAATCTGCTTGCAGTGATCCTGGGGAACGTCGAGCTACTGGAACTGACCGCTGATCCCGACGAGGCCAGAATACTGATCTCGGAGGCCCGCGATGCAGTGATGCGCGGCAAGTCCTTGAACGATAGCCTTCTTGCCTTTGCAGGAAAGTCGAAGCTGACGCCGCAGACAGCGGATCTAGGCCGCTTCCTGCAATCCTGGGCGCCTTTTGTGCGACGTGCTATCCCATCGCGCATCAAAATCGAATTGGAGGTGGAGACCGCTGTTCCGCCGGTTTTGATAGATGCAGCCATGGCGGAAAGCTGCCTCCTGAACCTGGCCCTCAATGCCCGCGATGCGATCGAGGGATCGGGCACCATTCGGATAATGCTCGGCGTGATACACCGTGCGCATCCCAATGGGGGAGCAACTCAAGCATGGGTATGCCTTTCCGTCGCCGATACCGGCTCCGGTATCCCGGAGCATCTGCATGAACAGGTGTTCCAGCCGTTCTTCACGACACGCTCACCCGGCCAGGGGTCGGGTCTTGGACTGTCACGTGTGCGCGGTTACCTCGAACAGATGGGCGGCTTCGTGACGCTTTCCAGCACGGCCGGGAAGGGTACGACCATTTCCATGCTCTTCCCCATTGCGCCTGTCGACACGCGGCATGTGGAAGGCGACGCTCCAGCCGCGGCAGCCATTCCGGAAAAGAAACGAAAAGCGCTTGTGGTCGATGATACACCGGCGGTCGCACGGGTGATTGCGCGAATGCTGAACTCGTTGGGTTGCGATACGCTCATCGCAGCTAACGGCAGGGAGGCACGGGACATCATCAATCGTGAAAGCGGGTTGGATCTGCTGATAAGCGATGTGGTGATGCCGGGAGAGTCCGGATTGGACCTTGCCTGCGCGATCTCGAAGACCCACCCCGGCATCCGCATTGCCCTTATGTCCGGCTACAACCAAGAAAAGCTGTCTGCCAACGAAGGTTTGGCTAACATCGTCTTCTTGGCAAAGCCTGTCAGTCGAGCACAACTCGAGACCTTCATCTCTCCGACGCGGCCATCTATCTCCTAGCTCAAGATGCGCACCTGGAACTGCAGCAAACTGCGATCGGTCCAATCAAGGTAGCTTGGGAGACCTGAACATTTGGAATAATCAGGTCTTCCGCGCTAGCAAATAATTACGACGCTCTACATGTGACCTATCGGGCCCCCTTGGAGGTTATCAGTGCAGGCACGGTCCTGGCGATGATGCGGAGGTCACTCAGCAAGGTCCACTGCACCACGTAATGGCGGTCCATACGGACACGCTCTGCATAAGTCGTATTGCTTCGTCCACTGACCTGCCACAGTCCCGTCAGACCTGGTCGGGTCGCCAGGTAGTAACGCGCTGTGCTACCATAATGAGCCAACTCGTCCCGCACGATCGGACGCGGACCGACCAGGCTCATCTCGCCCTTCAGGACGTTCAGAAGCTGGGGGAGTTCGTCCAAGCTCAATTTCCGCAGCACGTGCCCAATGGGCGTGACACGTGGATCGTTCGTGAGCTTGCGTTGCTCGCTCCATATGACCGCATCTTCAGGATTTTCTTTCAGATGCTGCTCCAGAACCTCATCGCCATTGACGACCATGGTCCGAAACTTCCAGCAGTTGAACTCACGACCGTCAAAGCCAATGCGGCGATGACCGTAAAGCATCGGCCCCTTATCGCGCTGCTTAATGAGCAGCGCCAATCCGAGCATCAGCAGGCCTAGAAACGGCAGAACGAGCAAAATCAACGCAATATCAAGGGTGCGCTTGCTCGCGCCACCAAGAGGTAGGGGTTCCTTCGCGGATCTGGATCGACTCGATGTATCACCATCAAGCGTCAATGCGCCGATGGGCGGGCGACGGTCCCTACCTGCTGAACATTCGATGGAAGATCTCTCTGAGCTGGACACGGCTCACCCCTTACGCACAAAAACGAACAATCCATTACCAATTGAATAAAATTGTCTACGTTTCAACCGAACCGGCCCCGGTCTTACCCACAAAAAGTGACAGTTGGTTAACGTCGGGCGGTCGTGGTCAGATTTTAGGATCCCACAACGGTACGGCACCTAGATTACGTCAATTGGTTGAATCCAAGAGCTTTTTAACATAGATCACCATAAGAGTTTACTGTGGTCTATATCCGCGTTCACCCGGGAGATGATGAGGCCTGTTAACTAATTTGATCGGCACAACCACATATTTGGAACGGCAGTTCGTGATGAAGGTTAATATTTATCGAGGCAGCAGTTGCCAATCTGCTCGAGCGGCACCCACCGGTGGCAGATGTGAGGACAACCATGAAACGACGTCTTCTGCTAGGGTCCAGACTCATTG
>NZ_JXYF01000218.1:0-745 GCF_000967735.1 Paracoccus sp. S4493 | reverse complement strand
TGCTCTGCCCCCTGAGAACTGGACCGTTTGAGGCTGGAGTTTTCGGCTAACCTTCCCTGGCTGGGAGAGGAGCGGAGAACGATGAAGGCATCGAAGTTTACGGAAGCGCAGAAGGCGTTCATCCTGAAGCAAGGCGAGGAAGGTACGCCGGTTGCGGAGATCTGCCGAAAGGCCGGGATCAGTCAGGCGACCTACTTCAACTGGAAGAAACGGTATGGAGGTCTGCTGCCTGACGAGATGCGTCGGCTGAAGGCGCTCGAGGACGAGAACAGCCGCCTGAAAAAGATCGTGGCGGACCTGACGCTCGACCGGGAGATGTTGCAGGACGTCATCCGCCGAAAGCTCTGAAGCCTGGTCGGATGCGCGAGCTGGTTCGCGGGATGTGCATCGATTGGGGCGTGTCGATACGCGGCGCTTGTGGGGCCCTGCAGTTCGACACCTCCACGTTCCACTACAAGTCCCGGCGCACCGATCAGGCGGCCGTCGCACGACGGATCAAGGAAATCTGCGAAACGCGCCTGCGCTACGGCTATCGGCGCGTGCATGTCCTGCTGCGACGGGAGGGGTGGGTGATCAACATCAAGAAGACCCGCAGAATTTACAATGAACTGGCCTTGCAGCTCAGGAACAAGAACCCGAAGCGGCGGGTGAAGGCCAAGCTGCGCGATGATCGCCAGGAGGCAGTCGGGCCAAACGAAGTCTGGGCCATGGACTTCGTTCATGACCAATTGGCCTTGGGCAACAA
>NZ_JXYF01000217.1:0-604 GCF_000967735.1 Paracoccus sp. S4493 | reverse complement strand
AGGAGACGGGACGTAGCTCAATCGGCCAGCTTGGCGGAGGACCAGATCCGCGTGCTGCAGACAAGATACTCGATGATCGACCGGACGCGCCTTGGCTGCAGCGGGGCGCGCAACCGCGGCGCGGCGGTCTGCACAAACCGGGCAACGATCGGACGCGAGGACCTGGATGACCGGGTCTTGGGCGGGCTGCACGATCGGCTGATGCATCCGGAGTTGTTCGCGGCCTTCGTGGAGGCCGGCCTATTGGCTGGCCGTCAACAAGGCCAGCGGGTGACGCCGCAGCGGTCATGATGCCGCCCGCAAGGAACTGGCGCAGATCGGGGTGAAGATCACGAGACTCGTGAGCGCGATTGAGGTCAGGATGTATCACCCGTCAATGAAGGCGAAGATGGAGGCGATGGAGGGACGCAAGGCGGAGCTGACCAGGATGATGGCGGAAACGCCCTCACTCCCTGCCTTGCGGCTCCACCCGTCTTTGGGTGATCGATACTGCGTGGAGATCGCTCGGCTGGCGGAAGCGCTGCAGAGGCTGTCCACGCGGCCTGTGGCGACGGGGATTTTGCCGGGTCTGATCTGTAATATCCGGATGATGCCAGAGACTACC
>NZ_JXYF01000216.1:0-418 GCF_000967735.1 Paracoccus sp. S4493 | reverse complement strand
TCAACAGTTTGATCTGCAAACCGGAGCGCTTCGACATTTCCAAAGGTGTCAATGCCATCCCGTCCACCAGGAACAAGGTGGGTAATGCGATAAGTGCCATCGAGGTTGTTGATCTCGTAATCATCTCGGTTGCCGGTGAAGACCAGCGTGTCGTATCCGTCACCTCCGTCGATTTGATCGTTGCCCTGCTGGCCATAGATCAGATCGTTGCCGCCACCGGATTGAATGGTGTCGTTCCCGAGGCCGCCCCAGATTGAATCGTTGCCCCGCCCAGTGGTGACGTCGTCATCGCCGTTTGCCGAATAGATGCGGTTATTGCCGCCTGAGATATAGATGTTGTCGGCGGAGTTTGTTCCGTTGATTCGGACAAGGGGATTTCCACTACTCCAGTAGAAGGAGACACCAACTCCGGTGAGGC
>NZ_JXYF01000215.1:0-957 GCF_000967735.1 Paracoccus sp. S4493 | reverse complement strand
GGAGGCCGAATGGATCACCAGCGACCGCGCATCGCCCAGGTTCGCCACATGGCTGAACAGCGACAGCGCATCGACCAGCTTGACCGCCGCCGCATAGCCGCCCCTGATCGCGAAGGTGAACAGCGCCCCGGCGCCCTTGGGATACAGCCGGCGCGCCGTCGCGTTCCACGGAGAGCTGTCCAGACCGGCATAGGTCACCCGCTCCACCCGGTCGTCGGCCTCCAGCCAGGCGGCGACCTTCTGCGCGTTGGCGACATGGCGTTCCATCCGCAGGCCAAGCGTCTCGATCCCCATCAGCGTGTAATGCGCGCCCTGCGGGTTCATGGTCATGCCCAGATCGCGCAGCCCGATGGCGATGCCGTGAAAGGTGAAGGCCATGTTGCCGAAGGTCTCGTGGAATTTCAGCCCGTGATAGGCGGGTTCCGGGGCCGACAGGCTGGGGAACTTGTCGCTGGCGGACCAGTCGAAGGTGCCGCTGTCCACGACCACGCCGCCGGTGACCGTGCCGTTGCCGGTCATGTATTTCGTCAGGCTGTGCACGACCAGCGTCGCGCCCATCTCGATCGGGCGGCACAGATAGGGGGTGGCCAGCGTGTTGTCGACGATCAGCGGGATCCCCGCCGCATCCGCGATGGCCGCGACCGCCGGGATGTCGGTGACCGACCCGCCGGGATTGCTGATCGATTCGCAGAAGACCGCGCGCGTGTCGTCGTCGATCGCCGCGCGCAGGGCCTCGGGGTCGTCGAAGTCGACGAACTTAGCCGACCATCCGAACCGCCGGATCGTGTGGCTGAACTGGGTCACGGTGCCGCCATAGAGCCGGGTCGAGGCCACGATGTTGCGCCTCGGCGCCATCAACGGAAACAGCGCCATGATCTGCGCCGCATGGCCCGACGAACAGCAGACTGCGCCCGCACCCCCCTCCAGCGCCGCGACGCGCGCCTGCAGGGCCGCGAC
>NZ_JXYF01000214.1:0-441 GCF_000967735.1 Paracoccus sp. S4493 | reverse complement strand
GTCAGGATGACGAAGGTCATGCCCACCGCCAGGATGCCCACGACCGACACCTGCCGCAGCACGTTCAGGATGTTGTTCACGGTGAAGAAGTTGTCGCTGGCGAAGGCCATCAGCACCGACACCACGATCAGCCCGACCAGGGGCAGCGCCAGGGGCGAATGCAGCAGCCAGTCGAAGGCGCGGTGCCTGGCGGTGTTTGCGTCATGCGACATGGTGGACCTTTCCCGTGGTTGCATGTGTCATGATCCCTTCCGAGGTGATCGCGTCCCCCTCGACCGTCGCGACGATCCCGCCAGAGCGGAAGACGCAGACCCGGTCGGCCATGCCGATGACTTCCGGCAGTTCTGACGAGATCATGATGATGGCGTATCCCTGCGCCGTGAACCGGCGCATCAGCTGATAGATTTCGGCCTTTGCGCCGACGTCGATGCCGCGCGTGGG
>NZ_JXYF01000213.1:0-1371 GCF_000967735.1 Paracoccus sp. S4493 | reverse complement strand
GTGAGGGATACAGTTGCTAGTATGAAAGGGGCGTCGGTTTATAACCATTTTTCCGACGCCCAAGCCACTTTAGATAAAGTCGAAGACCCCGTTTAAGAGAACTGAGTCACCGCTACCGAAATTGAGAAGCGTTCCATCACGGACCTCTGTGGCGCTGTAACTCCTTCCACCGAGGTCCAGGGTATCGCGGCTGCTCTCGAATCCGTAGACGATATCGGCACCATCACCAGCCCGGAATATAAGCACGTCGCTTGCCCCGTCGCCATTGTGCCCGTCTCCAATCCAGATGCGGTCATCTCCTTGGCCACCCTGCACAGTATCACGGCCCATTGACCCGTCCAAAGTATCGTTGCCTCGGCTGCCCACCAACCTATCGTGACCCCATCGCGTGTTGAAGTTTACGCCAGCCCCGGAACTTGAGATCACAGCGCCCGACGCGTCGATGACGTCGTTGCCTGCATGCGTCCAGCCAAGTTCGAAGTTGTCGAAGCGCAGTGTCGCGGTCCCGCCGATACTGGTGCTGGCATTGCCTGAAAACGCTCCGTCAGACAGGACACGATCAACCGTGACACTGACACCCTCGATGCCAACAGTGTCATTGTTGGAATAGATGTCGCCGCGTTTGATCCAGATGTTGATCAGGTCGTTTCCTGAGCCGCCGTCGATCGTATCATTACCGGGGTTGTGGTTGGCATCACCGTTACCCCATCGGATGTTTTCGTCACCGGCACCGCCATAAATCAGGTCATTGCCGGTACTGGAGTGGATGAAATCATTCCCGCCATCGCCGTTGATGGTATCGTTGCCCGAGCCGCCATCAATGACATCGTCAAACTGCGATCCTGAGATCCGGTCATTTCCTGCACCGGTAAAGATCGACAGACCGTGGGCGGGTACACTTCCACCGGAACTATTTACGGTCGCATTTGTCGCCACGACAACGTCGTCGCCGGTGGTACCAAAAATACGCTCAATACCCGTGAATTCCAGGCGGTCATTCCTGCTCTGAACGCTGCCACTATCTGTCGAGTGCATGTCGATGCGCAGACCGGCCGAACCGTCCAGAATCAACCTGTCGCCGCCAGGATTACCAGGTGTATAGGGGTTAGCATCGTACCGCTCTGTCCCGGTGCCGCCATGGTAGGTATCGTTGCCCACCCCCGGCTGCCAGTAGAATGTATCTAGCCCTTCAAGACCCCAGACTATGTCTGATTGTGTCGTGCCCCGCATTGTATCGTCGGCATTCGAACCTCTTATTTCATTGATATCGGCTGCCGGCGGTATTGGTGTGGGAAGGGGCGCAGGCGTAACCGTGGGCGGTGTGCCGTTCAGGTCTTTCGGGACGGCGCCGTTGAAGAGGAAGTTGGCGGT
>NZ_JXYF01000212.1:0-3994 GCF_000967735.1 Paracoccus sp. S4493 | reverse complement strand
TGCCCGAAGGTGTTCCTCTCTGCCATCGCGCTAGCGGCTCTCGTCATCTATTGGTTATGAATCCTGACCCTAGTTTCCTCGTAACCGAGCTCCGCATAAAAGGCTGCTTCCTGTGCGCGCTGCTCACCTGCCTTATACAGGCGTTCAGCATAGCCTTGTCCCGCCTCCCGGAGGGGAGTTATATATTCATGGCTCACCTCCAAAGCCGCATTGGCAAGCGCCGCCCCACGCTCAGCCAGATTAGCAGCACCTCCTTCGTGAGAACCTGACATATTGTCGGCTGCATCGACATCCTGTTTCGTTGTGACAGGCGGGGTCTGTACCATTGCATGATCCTTTTTAAGTGGGGACGCTGTCCCGAAAATAATTAAATCCCCAGTGAGGGTCTGGTTCCGTGTGTGGCCAAGAACACCGGATTAGAACTTAGTCGGGTCTCCAAGGGGGAAAGGTGTGTGTAATGAGTTGCAGAGCGAGGCTGGTGGCACCTTTGCACAGGAACATTTGTAGAAGCGTACTTTTGCAATATCTGCAAGCTGCGGAGACCGATGATGAACAAACCTGATCTTGCCGGAAGGCATATTCTTGTGGTGGAGGATGAATTCATTCTCAGCCTTGATATCTGCACGCAGATAGAAGCCTTTGGGGGCGTGGTCATTGGCCCTGCTGCAACTTTGGAGGATGGATACGCGCTTCTCCAGGCGGTGCCGCAACCAGACGGAGGCATCCTTAACATCAGGATTGGTAGAGAGATGGTCTACCCATTGGCCGATGAGCTGTTGGCAGCAGGCATCCCTATCATCTTCGCAAGCAGCGAGAGTAAGGCCAGCATCCCTGACGAATATGCGCTGGTGCCGCTGCTGAGCAAGCCCATCAACATGATGCACGTGGCCGAGGAGCTGTTCCCCGCGTCCTAAAGGTCGCGGGGGGGGGACCAGATATACAAACAGGGCCGCTCCAGCGCGGCCCTCTTGTTTTGTGGTCTCAGTGGTGAGGTGAGAGCTAAACCCCGGCCATCAGGAGCAACACTTCCGGCTGCGATCCAGATCATGGCGTTCCACGGCCGTACGCTCGTCGTCCACCTCGACCTCGGTGTGGCGTACCGTGTCGGATACCGTTTCCTGACGGGTATCACTAGTTTTGCGCAACCCAATTTCCTCTACGACGCGGGCTTCTTTCGAAACGACGGCTTCCTCCCGGTGCTCTTCTGCCTCAAACGAGCGCTCTCGGTAGTCCTCATCCACCTTGGCGGGACGATTGACCGGGGTCCGTACCAGCTCGACATGCTCGTCTCGCAGCTCAACCATCTCGCTGACCGGTGTCTCCACCGTATAGGCCCGGACACGGACGCGGCCGTGGCTGGTGTCGCGTTTGCCGACGCGCAATCTCTCCTCGACGACCGGGATCGTCTCGTCCGCGGAATGGTCGGTTGTGGTGGGATGTCCAGTTGCATACGTGCTGGCCTCGTAGCCGCCCCAACCTTCGCTGCGCCAGCTAGCCTCGCGCTCGTCAAGGTTCACGGTGCCTTCGTCATCCAGAATGTCGAGAACCGTCTCATACTCCATGTTGGTGACACGCGATACAGTCAGAAGCTGGCCGCCACGCGACAGGCCCTCGGCATAGCTGTAGCGGTCTTTCTCAGGTATCAGGAGATCGCCAAAGGCTATCTCAGAAGCCTTTGCCCTGATCGGTCTGGGCGGGTGCGGTGTCCGTGCTGCCGGCGTCCATACGGATTTGACTCATGTCCAGACCCGGCAGGGGAGCAGTAAAGACTAACTTATATTGCCCGCGTGGAAACGGAACGAACCGTGGACGGCAAGGTTGTCGATCATCACGGAGGGATGTGATGACGTCTGACCACGACCACGACCACGACCACGACCAAGCCGAGCAGACCGTCCCGCTCATGGAAGAGCAACTGACGGTCACAAAGCGGAAGAGGGTGACAGACCGGGTCAGGGTCTCGACAATCACCGAGACAGTGGACAGCCTTGTGCCCGTCGATTTCTCTGACGTCGAGATAGATGTGGTCCGGGTCCCCATCGAGCGGGATATCGACGTCGTCCCTGATATCGTGACCGAAGGTGACCTGACGATCATTCCCGTGGTCGAGGAGCGGATCGTCATCACGCGACAGCTCGTACTGCGCGAGGAAATTCATGTCCGCCGCACCGAACGCCGGGAAACCTCCGACATTCCGGTCACCATCCAGCGTCAGCGCGCCGTGATCGACCATCTCGGCCCTCAGACTGAGGGTCAAATCATCAGCGAAGAGGAAACTCACGATGACCTATGATAATGAAGCGGGTACTTTCAACGGAAGCATGTCCGTCTCCGCCTTGTTCGATACGAACGCCGATGCCCAGAACGCCGTATCGCGGCTTGAAGCGCTTGGGATATCGCGCACGCAGATCAGAACGGTCGAGGGTGCGACCCAGTCCACTGAGCAGAGAACCTCGACGACCGAAGACAAGGGATTCTGGGATAGCCTCGGCGATTTCTTCTTTCCCGACGAAGACCGCTACACCTATGCCGAGGGGCTGTCGCGCGGTGGAGTTCTCGTTACCGTGACGGGTCTGACGGCCGCACACTACGATCAGGTTCTCGACATCCTAGACGACGAGGGTACTGTCGATTTGGCGGAGCGCGAGGAGAGCTGGCGGTCGGAAGGCTGGGGCGGCTATGAGGTCAGCCCCCATGCGACCGAAGCCAGGACCGTGGGTTCGTCTGTCAGTGATGATGGCAGCTATGCCGATACCTCCGCTCAAGCGGACGACGAGAGCATTCCGATCGTTGAGGAGCGGCTGCGCGTCGGCAAGCGGGACACCAGCCACGGCCGCGTCCGTGTCCGGGCCTACACTGTCGAGGAACCTGTGAGTGAAACGGTGAACTTGCGTGAGGATCGCGTCGAGTTGGAACGGCGCCCGGTCGATCGGGCCGTCACCGACGCCGATACCGCGTTCCGTGACCGGACAGTCGAAGCCGAGGAGTACGTCGAGGAAGCGGTCGTCTCGAAAGAGGCGCGTGTCGTTGAGGAAGTAAGCCTGCGCAAAACCAGCGATACGCGTCAGGAAACGGTGACCGACAGCGTTCGTCACACGGAAGTCGAGATCGACGACGAGCGGTCCGATCCTTCCCGCCCCATCCGCTGAACTCAAAGCTACTAATGAATTGATAAGGGCCGCATCATTACTGATGCGGCCCTTATTTTAAATGTGGAAATTGGTCACCCATGCACAGACCATTATAACCCGAGAAATTTATGAGAGCATACCCGCCTCAAAACCCACTACGGAAACTTGGCCAGCTCATCGCTTTCCATCGGTTGCTGGTCATTGCATTGACGTGCTGGACAGCTTTTGCATGTACCGCAATTTTGATGGTCATGGGCTACACCGCCCGCTTGGATGCCTGGAGCCTATTGGCCTTTCGTGACGCTCCAGCACTGACACTATCCGGGCCGGCATGGTTAAGTGTGGCAATTCGCGATATGACCGCCTTAGGCGGATTTTCGGTTCGCAATCTTTTGGCCATCATGGCGATGGCGATCTTGCTGACGCTTCGCCGTCATCGTCAGGTGTTGGTGGTTCTGACAGCAATCGTCAGTGGAATGCTTCTGGAATATTGGCTGAAGGAATGCTTTGGCCGTCCGCGACCTGCCATTGTGCCGCACCTCATGTCCATAAATGGCAATAGCTTCCCGAGTGGCCACGTCTTCAATGGCAGCGTAGTCTATATCAGCATCGCGCTGGCATTTGCGGGCATGTCCCGGAAAACAACCACGCGCCTGATGATCATGGGCACTGCGATTGCAACTTGCATAATGATAGGCACGACCCGCGTCGCTTTGGGTGTTCATTATCTCACGGATGCTGTTGCCGGACTGGTGGGCGGCGCTGGATGGGCGTTGCTGGTTTATGCACTCTTGAGTTCAAGCCCCATCAACCCACCCGCAAACCCCTGAACTTAAATGAGCCTCCTAGGGTCCAGACTCATT
>NZ_JXYF01000211.1:0-590 GCF_000967735.1 Paracoccus sp. S4493 | reverse complement strand
TGCTGACGCAGGCGATCCAGACCACGCAGGATTGGGAGAAGGTCGCCTATTACATCCTGCTGATCGTGGTGCTGGTCATCGCGATGGACGGCCTGTCGGGCTGGCTGCGGCGCCGCCTGATCCGCGGGTCCTAGTCCGCCAGCACCAGCGAGACCCGGTCGCCCGCGAACCACGTCCGCCCGTATTCCACGGGCCGGCCTCGGTCATCCAGGTTCACCGCCACCGAGCGGAGCACCGGCGCGCCCTGCGGGATCTGCAGGGCCACCGCCTGCGTGGCATTGGCCAGCTTGGCCGTGATGCGGGTGCTGGCCCGCGTATAGTCAGCCACCCCGCAGGCGGCCAGCGCCGCGGTGATCGACTGATGGTCGCGGGCCTGGTCGCAGAACCCCGCCAGCCATCCCGGCAGAACCGACCGGAACAGCGCCAGCGGCTGGCCGTCGGCCAGCGACAGCCCCTCGACCACGTGGACCGGATCGCCGGGGGACAGGTCCAGCATCTGCGCCTCGACCGCGTCGCAGGGGCGGGTTTCCAGCCGGGTGAAGCGGTGTGACCCCGTGCGCCCCGCCGCCGCCAGGTTCTGCGAAAACCGC
>NZ_JXYF01000210.1:0-762 GCF_000967735.1 Paracoccus sp. S4493 | reverse complement strand
CGATCCACTGCCCGACCGCATCCAGCATCACCATCATCCAGACGGCGATCAGCAGCATCCACATCAGCAGGTTGTCGGGGTTCAGGTACAGGTGGGGAATGGCGATGCTGGTCGGCGCGACGGGCGGCAGCAGCGGCGCCGCCAGACGCGCCGCGTCCGTGATGATGCGCGCATCGGGCTGCATCGCGTAGATCACGCCGCAGATCACGAAGATCGCGGCGACCACCAGATGCAAGACTGAACCGATCCGTGTCATGCAGGCCAACGCGCGCCGGCCTGCGGCAGTTTCGCGCCGTCCGCAATCGGGGTGTCAGGCCAGCGATCCCTGGGCGGTCAGCGTGGTCGCGCCCTTCAGATAGGGGTGCAGGACCGAGGGCAGGCGGACCGATCCGTCGGCCTGCTGGCCGTTTTCCAGCACCGCGATCAGCGCGCGCCCGACGGCCAGGCCGGACCCGTTCAGGGTGTGCACGAATTCCGGCTTGCCCCCGCCTGCCGGGCGATAGCGCGCGTTCATCCGCCGTCCCTGATAGTCGCCGCAATAGCTGACGCTGCTGATCTCGCGATAGCGGTCCTGTCCGGGCAGCCAGACCTCCAGGTCGTGGGTGATGCGCGCGCCCGCGCCCATGTCGCCGGTGCACAGGATCATCGTGCGATAGGGCAGTTCCAGCGCCTCCAGCACGGCCTCGGCGCAGCGGGTCATGCGGTCATGTTCGGCCAGACCGGTATCGGCGTCGGTGATCGACACCATCTCGACCTTCTCGA
>NZ_JXYF01000209.1:0-870 GCF_000967735.1 Paracoccus sp. S4493 | reverse complement strand
GGGAAAGCTGTCGGCGGGCAGCCCCGCGTGCCAGAACCCGAAGGACGGCGCCATCAGCGCCAGCCACTGGCCAGCGACCTCGTCGATGACGATCTCGCTGCGGTCGGGGTCGTCCATGCCGACGGTGTAGCGCGGCACGACCCAGAACCCCAGCAGGATCACCAGCCCCGTGGCCAGCGCCAGAAGCGGGAAATGCCCGATGCGGTGCAGGATCAACCCCATCGCAACGGCGACCGCCGACCCCCAGGTGCCGGGGGCGGGGCGCAGCAGGCCTGCGCCGAACCAGGTGGCCAGCATGCGATCCATGGTCATTCCTTGATCAGGGTGGCGGTCGCGATGGCGGCGATCCCCTCGCGTCGGCCGGTAAAGCCAAGGCGTTCGGACGTAGTGGCCTTGACGCTGATGCGCGCTTCCTCAACGCCCATGATTTCGGACAGGCGGTGGGCCATCGCCAGCGCATGGGGCCCGATCTTGGGCGCCTCGCAGATCAGAGTCACGTCGGCATTGCCGATGCGGAACCCCTTGTCGCGGGCCATGCTGGCCGCATGGGCCAGAAAGATCGCGCTGTCGGCACCCTTCCATTGCGGGTCCGAGGGCGGAAAATGCCGCCCGATGTCGCCCTGCGCCAAGGCGCCATAGATGGCGTCGGTCAGCGCGTGCATGCCAACATCGGCATCGGAATGGCCCAGCAGGCCCGCGTCATGCGGCACCTGCACGCCGCACAGGGTGACGTGGTCCCCGGGTCCAAAGGCGTGCACGTCGTAGCCATTGCCAAGGCGGATATCCATGTCGGTCCCCAGAATGCGTTCGGCCCGCGCGAAATCGGCGGGAAAGGTGATCTTCAGATTGTCTTCCGAACCTTGGGTGATG
>NZ_JXYF01000208.1:0-238 GCF_000967735.1 Paracoccus sp. S4493 | reverse complement strand
TACAGCTTGACCAGGCGGGGTGCCAGCCACAGCGTGCCAAAGCCCACGGTGGCCGTCACCTTGAGTTCGCCGAAGACGTTTTCCTCGCTGTCGCGGATGCGGGCCGAGGCGCTGTCCAGCTTGCGCGACATGGACGAGGTTGCCTCGAACAGCAGCTCTCCCTGTTCGGTCAGAATCAACCCCCGCGCGTGCCGGTGGAACAGCGTCGTGCCAAGCGACTCCTCCAGCGCGCGGATCT
>NZ_JXYF01000207.1:0-498 GCF_000967735.1 Paracoccus sp. S4493 | reverse complement strand
CCAGCGCGCGGATCTGGCGGCTGACCGCCGATTGCGACAGGTGCAGCACGTCGCCCGCATGCGTCAGGCTGCCAGCATCGGCCACAGCGTGAAATATTCTAAGCTTGTCCCAGTCCATCCCTGTTACAATCCTGTCATGACAGCCATGCGAATTTTGCAGACCTAACCTTCCCCTGCGATTCCGGCAAGGTCACGTCAAGGACAGAATTTCCGCTTCGTTGGTCAGCATTTCTGACCTATAATGACCGCGGAGGCCTTTGGTCATGGGAGGAGAGGGTGATGAGCAAGCAGGAATTTTCGCTAGCCGATCGGTTCGATCTGTCGAAACGTCACGTGTTGTTGAACGGGACGCAGGCACTTGTCCGGCTGATGCTGATGCAATCAGCACGCGACAAAGCCGCGGGGCTTGATACGGCGGGACTGGTCACCGGGTATCGCGGCTCTCCCCTGGGCAGTGTCGATCTGCAGATGACGCGCGAGGCCAAGCGCTTGGCGGCG
>NZ_JXYF01000206.1:0-1309 GCF_000967735.1 Paracoccus sp. S4493 | reverse complement strand
CGCATCGACCTGCTGCTGGAGGAGCGCGTCCTGGACCTGCCCATGCGCGAGGCGGACGTGGCCATCCGCATGAAGGAGCCCAGCCAGTCCGACCTGATCCGCCGCCGGTTGCTGAACATCCGGATGCGCCTCTATGCCAGCCCGGATTACATCGCGGCGCATGGGGCGCCGGAATCGCTGGCCGACCTGTCCAACCACCGTCTGATCTGCCAGAAGCCCGACCAGCCTCAGGTGGCGGCCGGCGCGCGCCTGGTGCAGGAGTTGATGTCCCAGAACGTCGGATCGACCCTGACGGTGAACAACTATTTCGGCGTACTGCAGGCGGTGCTGGCCAATCTGGGCATCGGCGTCCTGCCCGACTATCTGACTGCCGACCATCCGAACCTGATCCGCGTGTTCCCGGACACCGAGTCGGGAGAGGTGCCGGTCTTCCTTGCCTATCCCGAGGAAATGCGCCAGACGCGCCGCGTCGCGGTGTTCCGCGACTTTGTCCTGGAAGAGATCCAGGCCTATCGCCGCCATCAAAGCGAGGCCGGGCAGGTCTGACCTGCCCAAACCGCAGGCGAAACCGGGATGATGCACGCGCCGCGTGCAGCCATTACGCCAGCGCATGGCGGCTATGCTGCAGCCGCAGCGCCATTTGTCTTGAAGAGTTCACAGACTGCACATATATCGGGCTTAGAAGGCGATGATCAGCGTAATCGCTCCTCACCTTCTACCTCCCTGTTGGACTTAGGCCGGGCCTTGTGCCCGGCTTTTTTTTGTCCCGCGCCCGGGTTCTGCGGCCTTTCCATGGACGCCGCCAGCGCCTAGAAGACGCGTGATTTCATGCGCAGGAAGGGTCGTGTCATGCAGGAACCACAGCTTACCCCGGAACTGATCGCGGCCCACGGGCTGAAGCCGGACGAGTATGCCAGCATCCTGCAGATCATCGGGCGCGAACCGACCTTCACCGAACTGGGCATCTTCAGTGCCATGTGGAACGAGCACTGTTCCTACAAGTCGTCCAAGAAATGGCTGCGTACCCTGCCCGTCGACGGCCCCCAGGTGATCTGCGGTCCCGGAGAGAACGCGGGCGTTGTCGATATCGGCGACGGTCAGGCGGTGGTCTTCAAGATGGAGAGCCACAACCATCCCAGCTATATCGAACCCCATCAGGGCGCGGCGACCGGCGTGGGCGGCATCCTGCGTGACGTCTTCACCATGGGCGCGCGCCCGATCGCGGCGATGGATGCGCTGTCCTTCGGGCGCACCGATCACCCCAAGACCCCGCATCTGGTCAAGGGCGTGGTCGAGGGGATCGGCGCCT
>NZ_JXYF01000205.1:0-438 GCF_000967735.1 Paracoccus sp. S4493 | reverse complement strand
CCCGCCGCACCCTGCACGAGGCCGAGGATTTCGCCCGCGCCCAGGGCTTTCGCCCATCCGGATTTCAGGCGCGGCCGGGCGACGACCGGTTCCAGGGCAATCCCGATTTCGGCCCTTCGCGGCTGGTGCAGGAACAGTACAACCGACGGCCCTTCAGCGAGCCGGTCCTCAGCCAGGCGCGCGTGACCGCCCCGCAGATCGAGATCGAACAGCCCGTCGTCGCGGCGGTGCCAGTCATCTCGCGCATCATCCCGCATGTGGTCGTGGTCCCGGCGGCGGTCGCGGTCCAGCCCGCCACCGACACCGTCGCGCCCCCGACGGTTGAGACGCCTGCCGCGGTGATCCGTCACGGCAGCGGGCCGCTGACCGCAAAGCGCCTGTCGCCGCGCGCCGAGGCCGTGCACAGCCGCGCCGCCGCCGCACGGGCGGAACGCGACG
>NZ_JXYF01000204.1:0-463 GCF_000967735.1 Paracoccus sp. S4493 | reverse complement strand
CCGGCACCAGCCGCAGGATGCGCATGACCAGATCGCCAAGCCGCGGCGTGCCCGGCAGGTCCGCGCCCCAGCTGGTCAGGTCCACCCCGGTCAGCACGACTTCGTTAAAGCTGCGCCCGACCAGACGCTTGATCTGCTCGACCACCACGCCCGCAGGCACCGACCGCGAATTGCCGCGCCCGAAGGGGATGATGCAGAAGGTGCAGCGGTGATCGCAGCCGTTCTGGACCTGCACATAGGCCCGGTGCCGCCCGAACCCGTCGATCAGGTGGCCCGCGGTTTCCCGCACCGACATGATGTCGTCCACGACCACCTTCTCGGTCTCGCCGATCAGGTCGGGGGCGCGCAGGGACGCCCACGTGGCGGGCTGCATCTTCTCATGGTTGCCGATGACCTTGGTGACCTCGGGCATGGCGGCAAAGGTTTCGGGCTCGGTCTGGGCGGCGCAGCCGGTGACGATGAC
>NZ_JXYF01000203.1:0-347 GCF_000967735.1 Paracoccus sp. S4493 | reverse complement strand
CGCGCCTGCAGGGCCGCGACGGTCGGGTTGGTCAGGCGCGAATAGATGTATCCGACCTCCTGCAGGTTGAACAGGCGCGCGGCGTGGTCGGCGTCGCGGAAGGCATAGGCCGTCGTCTGATAGATCGGCACCTGCCGCGCCCCGGTCGCCGGATCGGCGGCCCCCCCCGCATGGATCGCCCGCGTGTCGAAACCCTGTTGATCGCTCATGGTGTCCTCCCTCCGATGTGGCGCAAGCCTAGTCGCCGGGCCGGGCGGGCGGCAATCGGGAAAAGGCTTCTCCGGCGGGGGACCGGGGCAGGGGAAATCCTCTTCTCAGCGGCCTTGGCGGCGCGCCATGAAGGCCAG
>NZ_JXYF01000202.1:0-281 GCF_000967735.1 Paracoccus sp. S4493 | reverse complement strand
CCGCTCGGCCTCGGCCTCATCGATGCCCAGCAGGGACAGGGCATGGACCAGATCCAGCCAGTTCTTGCCCGCGGCGACAAAGCCGATCCGCGCGCCCGACTTGCCCCAGACCTTGCGGTCGATGCGGTTCGCACGGCTGAACGCCTCGGCCGCCCACCGCTTGTGGTCGATCATCCGGGCTTCCTGTGCGACGGGCGTGTCGCCAAGGCGAATGTTCAGCCCCCCCTCGGGCAGCACGCGCTCCGGAAGGGTGAGGACCATCCGATGCGGATCGCCGTCGA
>NZ_JXYF01000201.1:0-2650 GCF_000967735.1 Paracoccus sp. S4493 | reverse complement strand
GGCCGAGGCCGAGCGGTTGGGCCTGACCACCTACAAGGTCGGGCAGACATGGCCTATGGACATGAAGTCGATCCAGGAATGGTCCGAGAACCTGGAACTGATCATCTGCGTCGAGGAGAAGCGCAAGCTGATCGAGGTGCAGCTGAAGGAGGCGATCTTTGACAACCGCCATGGGCGTCGCGTCCATGGCTGGAAGCACGACCGCACCGGAGAGGAGCTGTTCCCGACCCGCTATGCGCTGGACCCTGTGATGATCGCCCAGAAGATCGGTGGCATCCTGATCGAGGAGGGTCGCGGCACCGAGCGTCTGCGCGCCGGGCTGGAGCGGCTGAACGAGGTGCGCCGCAACGACAACGCTCCCGAGATTGCGACCAGAACCCCTTGGTTCTGTTCGGGTTGTCCGCATAACAGTTCGACCAGGCTGCCCGAGGGAAGCCGCGCCTATGCCGGGATCGGTTGCCATTACATGGTGCAGTGGATGGGCCGTGAGACCGAGGGTTTCACCCATATGGGCGGCGAGGGCGCCAACTGGATCGGAGAGGCGCCATTCAGCACCAGAGGCCATGTTTTTCAGAACCTTGGGGATGGAACCTATAATCATTCCGGGTCTTTGGCGATCCGGGCGGCCCTAGCGGCCGGTACGAACATCACCTACAAGATCCTGTACAACGACGCCGTCGCCATGACTGGCGGGCAGCCGAACGAGGGCGGCCTGACCGCCCCGCAGATCGCCCGCGAACTGGTGGCGATGGGCGTCGGCACGGTCGTCGTGGTTCACGACGAAAAGGAGGACGTCGATCAGGCGCGGTTCCCCAAGGGCCTGCGGTTCGAGGAACGTGCGCAGATGATGACCGTCCAGCGCGATCTAGAAAAGGTCGAGGGCGTCAGCGCCATCCTGTATGTCCAGACTTGCGCGGCCGAAAAGCGCAGGCGGCGCAAGAAGGGACAGTTCCCTGACCCGGACCGCCGGATCTTCATCAATCCCGACGTCTGCGAGGGCTGCGGGGATTGTTCGGTCCAGTCGAACTGCGTCTCGATCGTGCCGTTGGACACGGAGCTGGGCCGCAAGCGGCAGATCGACCAGTCGAGCTGCAACAAGGATTACAGCTGCGTCAACGGGTTCTGCCCCAGCTTCGTGTCGGTCAAGGGCGGCAAGCTGCGCAAGCCCAAGGCCGAGGCGTTCGATCTGCCCGATCTGCCGCAGCCCACGCTGCCTACGATCAACGGGACGCATAACGTCGTCATCACGGGCGTCGGCGGCACTGGTGTCGTGACAATCGGTGCCGTGCTGGCGCAGGCCGCCCACATGGACGGCAAAGGCGCCGGCATGATGGAGATGGCGGGCCTGGCGCAGAAGGGCGGCGCGGTGCATATCCACCTGCGCCTGGCTGAACGCCCCGCCGACATCAGCGCGATCCGCGTCGCCGTGGGCGAAGCGGACTGTGTCATCGGCGGCGATCTGGTGGTGACGGCGGGGGCCAAGACCGTGGGCCTGATGACCCAGGGCCGCACCGGCGCGGTCGTGAACGACCACGAGATCATCACCGGCGACTTTACCCGGTTCCGCGATTTCCAGGTGCCGTCGGACCGGCTGCGCCTGTCGCTGCAGGCCCGTTTGGGCGACCGGGTGGCGTTCTTCGATGCGAACGATCTGGCGCTGCGGCTGCTGGGGGATTCGATCTATTCGAACATGCTGGTGCTGGGTGCGTGCTGGCAGCGTGGACTGATCCCGCTGTCGCTGGAGGCGATCATGGAGGCGATCCGCCTGAACGGCGCGCAGGTCGACGCCAACCAGCGGGCATTCCAGATCGGCCGTTGGGCGGTTGTCTATCCCGAACAGACGCGCAAGCCCGCCGAGGTCACGCAGTTGCCGGTCGATCCCGTGGCCTATCGCGCTGAACGGTTGGTCGGCTATCAGAACAAGCGGCTTGCCGCCCGGTACCGCAAGCTGGTCGATGCCGCGCCCGCACAGCTTCGCGACAGCGTCGCAAGAAGCTATTACAAGCTGTTGGCGTACAAAGATGAATATGAGGTTGCACGGTTGCATCTGACCACCGCCGAACAGGTTGCGGCGCGGTGGGAGGGGGACGTGACCCTGTCCCTTCATCTGGCGCCGCCGATGCTGACCGGCAAGGACGCGAACGGCCGCCCCAGAAAGCGGGAGTTCGGTCCGTGGATGCTGCGCGCGTTTCGGGTTCTAGCCGGGATGAAGGGGCTGCGGGGGACGCCGCTGGACCCCTTCGGCTACAGCGCCGAGCGCCGGCGCGAGCGGGCGATGATTCGCGAATACGAGACTGACATGACCCGCGTTTTCGCCTCGGTCACGAATGCGATGATGCCGGTGGCGATTGAACTGGCGGAACTGCCCCTGGGCGTGCGCGGCTTTGGTCCCGTCAAGGACAAGGCCGCGGATCTTGCCGCGACCCGGCGGGCCGAGCTGCTGGCGCAGCTGCAGGCGGGGCACCCACCCATCCGTGAAGCGGCGGAATGATCCAGGTCATTTCCAAAAGCGGCGTGTCGCCCTATGAAGGGCGGCACGCGACGCGGGAGGTTCTGGGATGGCGATTGGGGTGTTCGATTCGGGTCTGGGCGGGCTGACGGTCCATCAGGCCATTGCCGCGCGCCTGCCTGACCTGCCGCTGGTCTATCT
>NZ_JXYF01000200.1:0-718 GCF_000967735.1 Paracoccus sp. S4493 | reverse complement strand
GGCCAGCGCCTCGTCCCGGATGGCGCCCCATTCGGCGGCCTCCATGCCAAGGCGGTTCATCCCGGTGTCCAGCTGGATGGCGAAGGGCTGGCCGGGGCGCATGGCGCGATCACGAAAGAACTGTGCAGGACTGTTCAGGACCGGGGTCAGCCCGGTCAGGTCCGCGCCCTCCATGTGCCCCGACAGCACGTTGATGCGCGCGTCCTGCGGCAGCAGCGGCCGGATCGCCCGTCCCTCATGCGCCAGGGCCACGAAGAAATCGCGCACGCCGGCGGCATAGAGGGCCGGGGCGACGCGGTCGGCGCCCAGGCCATAGGCGTCAGCTTTGACCACGGCGGCGGCACGCGCGCCGGGGGCCAGTGCGGCCAGTGCCGCGTGATTGGCCACGATGGCCGCGATGTCGATCTGCAATCCCATATGCGTGGCTTGCCCCCCTGCCCGGCCCGCGTCAAGAGGCTGCCGCAGCATGTGTTTGCACATATGCACTTAGCATGAACAGTCGCTTCTGTATTTTGCAAATTCCCCCGAATTGTCTTTGCTGCACCTGCATCGCAGTCTAGCCTGGGACACCGGATCAGGAGGGCGCGATGAAGGACATTCTGCAGCAGCTGGAAGAACGCCGACAGCAGGCCCGGCTTGGCGGCGGCCAGCGGCGCATCGACGCCCAGCACGCCCGCGGCAAGCTGACCGCCCGCGAACGCATCGACCTGCTGCTGGA
>NZ_JXYF01000199.1:0-689 GCF_000967735.1 Paracoccus sp. S4493 | reverse complement strand
GGCGATCATCCGGCTGGCGCGGGCGACGATGGGCAACATCCGCCAGAACGTTGCCCTGGCGCTTGGGCTCAAGGCGGTGTTTCTGGTCACGACGGTCATGGGCGTCACCGGGCTGTGGATCGCCTTCCTGGCCGATACCGGCGCGACGGTGCTGGTCACGCTGAACGCCCTGCGGCTGCTAACCTTCGATCCGACGCGCGTGACCTGACGCGCTCAGCGCCCGGCCAACGCGCGGGATTCCGCACGGACGCGGATCGTCAGCACGCAGGCGTTCAGGATGGTGAAGAGGGCCGCCACCCCCCACAGGCCCAGGACCATCGGCGCGACGATGATCTCGGCGATGACGACGGCATAGTTCGGGTGCGACATCCAGCGATAGGGTCCGCGTGCCACCAGCGGCGCGTCCAGCACGATGATGCGCGTGGTCCAGCGCGGCCCCAGGCTGGCCAGCACCCAGACCCGCAGACCCTGCAGGACCATGAAGGCGGCAAGCCATTCGGGGTGGACCGGGTTGGACCATCCCCAGATGCAGATGGCCGCCAGCCAGGCTGCGTGCATCGCGACGATCAATGGATAGTGCCCCGCCCCATGTTCGACCGCCCCCTGCGCCAGCAGGCGCCGGGTGTTGCGCCGGGCGACAAGCAGTTCGGCCCCGCGCTGCAGCAGCAGGAAGGCGATGAAGGCCAGGG
>NZ_JXYF01000198.1:0-340 GCF_000967735.1 Paracoccus sp. S4493 | reverse complement strand
TTCTGGTCGAAGGGGCGCCAAGCCGCGGGTCCGGGGACGGGCCGGGCGGCGCGCAATTCAGGCAGGACCGGCGATGAGCATCCATCTGTACCCGAACGACCTTCCCGACGATCTGGTGCTGGGCCCGGTCGTGGGCATCGACACCGAGACGATGGGCCTTGACCCGCGCCGCGACCGGCTGTGCCTGGTGCAGCTGTCGTCCGGCGACGGCGAGGCGCATCTGGTCCAGATCGACCGGGGCCAGACCGAGGCTCCGAACCTGACCAAGCTGCTGACCGACCCCAAGGTGGTCAAGCTGTTCCATTTCGGCCGTTTCGACATCGCCGCGCTGGAGAACGCG
>NZ_JXYF01000197.1:0-334 GCF_000967735.1 Paracoccus sp. S4493 | reverse complement strand
CCCTGCGTGGTGATATGGTCGCCGCGGTAACGAGGCAAGCCCCGCCATCGGCGCGGCATTTTCGGGGCAAGACGTATGGCCAAGGCTGCGAACCTGACGGACGGGGCCCGGGAACTGCGCCAGGCGCGCGCCACGGGGTGGCCGCTGTTCCTGTCGGTGGGGGTCTTCTCGGCTGTCGTGAACCTGCTAATGCTGACCGGGCCGCTGTTCATGCTGCAGGTCTATGACCGCGTGCTGGCCTCGCGCAGCGTCGAGACGCTGACCGCGCTGTTCGTGCTGGTGATCTTCCTCTTCGCGCTGATGGGTGCCATCGACATCATCCGCAACCGCGTGA
>NZ_JXYF01000196.1:0-642 GCF_000967735.1 Paracoccus sp. S4493 | reverse complement strand
CCCGCCGCGCCCGGGAGGGCGGCAACCTGCTGGAGGCCGCCGTCGAGGCCGCCCGCGCCCGCGCCACCGTCGGAGAGATCAGCATGGCCATGGAAGACGAATTCGGACGCCACCGCGCCGAGGTGCGTACCCTGGCCGGCGTCTATGGCGCGGCCTATGAGGGGGACGAGGGCTTTGCCCAGATACAGCGCGACGTCGAGGCATTCGCCGTGGAGGAAGGCCGCCGCCCGCGCATGCTGGTCGTCAAGATGGGCCAGGACGGTCATGACCGCGGTGCCAAGGTGATCGCCACCGCCTTTGCCGATATCGGGTTCGACGTGGACGTGGGACCGCTGTTCCAGACGCCCGAAGAGGCCGCGCAGGACGCCATCGACAACGACGTCCACGTGATCGGCATCAGCAGCCAGGCCGCCGGCCACAAGACGCTGGCACCCAAGCTGATCCAGGCCCTGCAGCATGCGGGCGCCGGCGATATCCTGGTCATCTGCGGCGGCGTGATCCCGCAGCAGGATTACGACTTCCTGCGCCGTGCGGGGGTCAAGGCGATCTTCGGCCCCGGCACGAACATCCCATCCGCAGCCGCTGACATCCTGAAGCTGATCCGCGAGACGCGGCCCTGAGATTTGCGTCCCGCGACGGCGG
>NZ_JXYF01000195.1:0-4806 GCF_000967735.1 Paracoccus sp. S4493 | reverse complement strand
ACTTGGGGAATGTGGGTTCATCAACACCAGAAAATTTCCTGCGCCATACTATTGTAATAGTCATATTCGCCTCTTTAAATCTTTTATTCTTTCGAACTCAATTTAAGCGCCACAAATATTTTAATATGGTATTGAATTACCGGTAGATTATACAGAAAATTTATCTACCTCAGTATTTCTCTCTAGAAATTACTACTTGTATTTTTTTTCGAGGCTTTCTTTGAAGTCAACAGCCTTAGTTTCACATTCCCATACGACAGTTGTATGCCATCCAAGGCACTGTAATGCCTCGATCGCGCGCTTGTCCCGTTTAATATTTTCTTCGAATTTTGAAGTCCAAAATCCTACCCTCGTTTTAGGTGTAGATGCCAGCCGACAGCCTAAATGACGGTGCCAGAAGCAACCATGAACGAAGATGGCAAGTTTGTGCTTTGGCAGCACGATGTCAGGACAACCGGGTAGATCGCGCCGCTGTAACCGGAAGCGGTAGCCTTTGGCATGAAGTACGCGACGGACGAGCATCTCAGGCTTTGTATCCCGCTGCCGCACCCGGGCCATAAGCGCCGATCGCTCTTTTGAAGGTAAAGGATCTGTAATATTACCCACTAACAGGATGCTGCTCTTGGACATGGGTAACGAAACTCTCAGCGATCCGCTCCCCAAGACGCACCGGAACTGCGTTGCCAATCAGCCGACCCAAGGAAGAAAATCTGACCGGTTGACCGGGTGGTACGAATTCATAATTAGCAGGAAACGTCTGAAGCATTGCAGCTTCGCGAAGCGAAATCGCTCGATCCTGATCCGGATGCCCGAAGCGGCCGTTGCCGTAGCCAAAACACTGCGTTGTCATAGTGGGCGCCGGCTGATCCCACTCCATCCGCCCGTACACCGACGGGAATGTTCCCCCCGAAGAACGCCGGTGGCATGTTGCCCTAAGCTCCTCTGGCCAGTCGCGCCACGTCCCGCCGGGCTTCGACGCTTTAATGCGCTGCATGTTAAGGTCGCTCAGAGTACATGCAACGTGGAGTGGATCTGAGAGACTCTCCTCTCCCGCCGCGAGACGAGGAAGAGAACTGATTGTCTCGCGAACGGTTATCTTGTGTCGTGTAGTCCAAGAAATAGATGGAGCAACGTCTGATAAACGACTTGCCAAGAGAACTAGCCTCTTACGTGTTTGCGGAATACCAATTTCTGCACACTGCACGATCCGCCACGATACAGCGTAGCCCTCAAGACTGGCGATGAACCGCTTAAAAACTGAATGCTCTTTGAGCGCCGGCACGTTCTCCATAGTCACAAGATCAGGCTGAACCTTCTGCACAAGCTCACCGAACTTCGCCACCAGGTTCCAATCCGTTCCGGCTTTCTCTGCCCGTCCTGTTCGTGAATAGGTAGAAAACGGCTGGCAAGGAGCGCAGCCGGCCATCAAGGTAACATTCGCCCCGCTTAGCCGTTCGCGCACATCGACAGCGTCGAGTTCACCAACATCGCACTCAATAAACTTTGCCTCGTTGTTTCGTTCGTAGGCAAAGCGGCACGCGGCATCAATATCGTACCCCGCTACAACATCAATGCCGCCACGCGAGAGCCCGTGAGTCAGTCCACCAACACCACAAAAGAGATCGACTGCTTTAATCGTTGGCGTGGCGAAGTACTCAGGCCACATTATTTTGCCTGTGAGCTGCAAGGTAGTGCTGCGCTTCTATATAGTTTTGAAATTCTGCAATTACCTCCTGGAGGTAAGCAACAGTACGATTCACTAAGTCGCGCAATTCAGTCACGGTCAAACCTTCGCCGCACTCAGCGAACGACAAGCTGCCGTGTGCCAGTTGGTTTCGCCGCTTTTTAATAAGCGCTAGCGCGCCTAGATCATCACGAAACTTGCGCTTGATCCCCGTGTAGCTTTCCCTGCTAACCCTCAATCTCAGGCCAAGCCTTTCTGCTACAGATTGGATTGCATCGTCGTCCCAATTCCCCCCACCGCCTTTTTCCATTTCGAAACCCGCCACAGGCAACTTTTGCACGAGATGGTCACAGAGCCGGAGCGCAGCGACTAGGCGGTTATCACTACTAAGTTCGATGTGGGTTCGAGCCATGACACGAACCCACTCCTTCTTCATCTCGTCAGTAAGCTCGGAAGGTGCCGGAGAATGCGACGTAAGAGCTACCACTGTTACAGCCTCAAGGCAGCGCACAACGGTGGCTTCAACGAGATTGTAGAGATGCAGGAAAATTCCTGAATAAAGTATCTTTTGTTGCTGCGCAGTGATGTGGGCGCCGGTGGCGCCAATGCGAGGCGGGCCGTTCTGCGTCTCGACCTCTATAGCCTGGAGCAGGTTAAGATAAGCAGTGATTTCGTCAAGACGCTCGTCGAAAACAGAGGTTAGTTCCATTACGCGGCATCCAAAAGCCTAGTGCGAACATATTCAATTCGACTGCGCAACCGTGCAATCGCATTAGCACCGTCCGAACCAGTAATACTGCTAAATTCCTTTTCATGCACCCATTCATGAGTGCGTAGATCGGCATCAGCAATTTCGGGGCGCTCCCGAAGCGCCAGTGCCGAACCAATCGCCATTCCTTCGAAGCGAGCGCGAGGTGTGGCCTTGCCAGATGGCGTGCGGCGAAATCCGCTTGCAAAATGCTTATGAACAAATGCAACCATCATCTCAAAACGCATCTTATATTCGTCAATAAGATCTGGTCGCGCATCCATTTCTGCGTTCATCTTCTTTGCATAATCAAAAATAAATTCGCGCGGACGGTCTTTGTAGCCGTCAAGCCCATCTCCATATGCAAAGAACCGAATTACCAACTCTTCACGCTCTCGCTCCTTACGTTGCTTATCGGATACAGGAGCGATTTCCTCGAATGTCGGATTCGTAGCTAGCGAGATGACCATTTTCATAAATGGCCCAGCCAGCGCGCCACGACGAACCTCCGCGTCGTTGGCCGCCTTGCTGGAGGTGTTGATCCTCTCAAACATGTCGAAGCGAGCTTGCTCGTCGGCATGCTCATTCAAGACAATGCCGCGAATAGACCTATTGCGTATTTTGCGCTGTCTACCTTCCGGAAGATCTGCGAACCGAAAACCGGAAATCGTTGGCAGTGCATCAAGCTCACCTAAACGGAAGTCTCCAAGAACAAATTCAGCGAGAGTTCGAAGGCGTTGAGATCCGTCCACGATCTCCAATTTCCCATTTTCCATTTCCCAAAAGAACAGAAAAGGGATCGGCAAACCCATGATGATTGACTCAATGAAGCGTGACTTACGCTCCGGTTCCCAAGTAAATTCTCTTTGATAGGCCGGAACGACATACTCGCCACCCGCCATCTTGCCAGCGAGTATCTCAATCGAAAATTCGGTTAGATAGAACTCAATACGCTTCGACTGCGCGATGATTTCGGCTTCAGCAGCCGCGCGCATTGTATCAGTAATTTTGATATCTACTTGTGGCTTCTTTGCCATTCCTATCCGCCCCAAAACAATCTTCTATCTTCGACCAGAAGCAGTGTCACGGTCTTGCTTGGTTCGCGTTCGTAATACGCTTGAAGATTGATGAAAACGTTTTTCCTTCTTGATGTGAAAAAGGGGAAGCCATCTTGGCAACTGCCCTTTGAAAAATTTGCCGTTCTTCCCGGAACGGGCGTTGCGCGTCAGAACTCTGACCAACATTGCCAGCCGCAGGTCCTACAAGCCGTGATCATCGCCTCTGTCGCGTTCATGGGCCTGGCGCTCCTGCACCCGTTCCCGCGCCTCCCGCTCGGCAGCCTCGCGTTGCGCCGCTTGCCGGCGCTCGACCTCGAGATCCCGCGCCAGCCCCTCGGCGGCGGCTGACGCGCCGGGCGCTGCGGCAGCAAGAAACTCTCCCCAAGCATCGGCGGGCGCAACGCGTTCCACGACGCCGCGGACCTGTTCCGCCGCCCGTTCCGTGACACGCTCCAGCCAGGCGCGTGCCTTCTCGGCCAGCTCCTGCGCCACGCGGGCAACCTCGGCGGCCTGTTCCTTGATCTCCCGCCAGACCTGCACGGCCGCGACCTCGATGCCGCGCTCCTTGAGCTGCCACGCCCCGGCGGAGAGCTGCGGCAGGGGCTGGCGGTCCAGCGAGACGGCCCGGACCGTCTCGCGCAGGGCTTCGGCCTCGTCGCCGCGTTCCCGGGCATTCTGGGCGCGCTCTTGTGCCTCGATACGCTGCGCTTCCAGTTTCCTGTGATCGACGCGGGTCTCGGCACCACAGCGCTCCAGGGCGTGGTTGGTATCGCGTGCCCAAGCCTCCCGCCAGCCCTCCAGCAGTTCCTTGGCGTTCCAGTCCCGGTTCTTGGTGGTGAACCCCTCGGGACCGATCTCCCGGGTGGTCAGCAGGATATGGGCATGATGGTTGCGCTCGTCCCCTTCGCGCCCGGGGGCGTGCAGGGCGATATCCGCCACCATGCCCCGGTCCACGAATTCGCGCTGGCAGAAGTCGCGGACGAGCTGCAGCCGCTGCACGGCGTCCAGCTCGCAGGGTAAGGCTACCCTGACCTCACGGGCGACCTGGCTGTTCTTGCGCGTCTCGGCCAGCTCCACCGCGTTCCACAGCGCCGCCCGGTCCTGCACCCAGGTCGGGGCATCCGCGGGGGCGAGGGTCTCGACGTGATCGACGCCGCCGCGGGCGCGGTAGTCGAAGGCGAGGCCGGTGCGCTGATCCACGATCAGCTCGGCGCTGCGGTACGCCGCCGCCGCCGTGGCGCTGCGCCCGGCAGAGCGGGAGATCATCGTGGCCCTGAGATGATAGATCGCCATATGCGCGCGCGCTCTTGCCTGGG
>NZ_JXYF01000194.1:0-1392 GCF_000967735.1 Paracoccus sp. S4493 | reverse complement strand
AGACGATGTCGACCCGCGCGACGCCAAGCCGGTCCAGGCTCTGCTCCAGGCTCTCCTCGATCCCGTCACCGGAATAGTCGTAATGCACGTCGTTCTGCGCGGGGCGGACATAGCTGTCGGCCTCGGGGATCGGCGCGGCGGCTGGGGTCAGGACGCGCCCGACCTTGGTCGACAGAACGGCCCCCGTCCTGCCCGTCAGGAACCGCCCCAACCGCTGTTCGGACAGGCCGCGCCCGTAATGGGGCGCCGTGTCGAAATAGCGGATCCCCGCATCCCATGCCGCCTGCAGAACCTGCTGCGCGTCCTCCTCCGCGACCTCGCGATACAGGTTGCCGATGCTGGCACAGCCGAACGCGATGGGGGTGATCTCCACCCCTGTCCGGCCGATCCTGATGGTCTTCATGCCGCCTCCTGTCCTCCCGGGTCGGGCGTTGACACGCCACGACCGCCTCCATACGGTTTATTATGATTAGAGACACAACCCGGCAAGGACATTCCCGTGATCATCGACGCCCATCAGCATTTCTGGCGGATCGCCCGGGGCGATTACGACTGGATGACCGATCAGGTCGCGCCCATCCGGCGGGACATCCTGCCCGCGGACCTGGAACCCTTGGCGCGGGCGTCCGGGGTCACCGGCACGGTGCTGGTCCAGGCCGCCCCCACGCTGGAGGAGACGCAGTTCCTGCTGGGGCTGGCCGACCGGTCGCCGGTGATCCGCGGCGTCGTAGGGTGGATCGACCTGACCGGCGACGTGGCCGCGCAGCTGTCGCGCATCGCCCACCCTGCGCTGCGCGGCATCCGCCCGATGCTGCAAGATATCGACGACACCCGGTGGATCCTGCAGGACGGCGTGGTCGACGCCCTGCGGCAGGTCGCGGGGGCCGGGCTGCGGCTGGACGCGCTGATCACGCCCTGCCATCTGCCGGTCATCGAGGAATTGGCCGGGCGGGTGCCGTCCCTGCCCATCGTGATTGATCACTGCGCCAAGCCCGTCTTTGACGGGAGGGACCCCGGACCGGACTGGCGCCGGGGCATCGACGCCTTGGCCGCCCACCCGCAGGTGGTCTGCAAGCTGTCGGGGCTGGCCAACGAATTCGGGCCCGGGTGGTCCGCCGACACGCTGCGCCCGGTCTTCGACCATGTCCTGCAGGCCTTCGGCCCCGAACGGCTGATGTGGGGCAGCGACTGGCCAGTTCTGGAGCTTGCGGGCACCTATGCCGACTGGCTGCAGGTCGCGCAGACCCTGTGCGCGGACCTGTCCGATGCCGATCGCGCGCAGGTCTTTGGGCAGACGGCCATCCGCTTCTATGACCTTAACGCGAAGGAACAGCGCCCATGAAACGCATGGCCCATGTCATCGGGATCGATCCGGACCGGATCGACGAATAT
>NZ_JXYF01000193.1:0-1586 GCF_000967735.1 Paracoccus sp. S4493 | reverse complement strand
CCAGGATCGCCATGACGTGGGGCATGGCGCCGGCGTCGGGCGCGGCCAGCGGCGCGGGGTCCACCGCCGCCTGATCGGCAAAGTCCAGCAGGCGGTGCGTGTAATCGAAGGTCGGCCCCAGCACCTGACCGCCCGGCACATCCTTGAACGTGGCCGAGACGCGCCGGTCCACCGCCATCGCGCCCGTGTCCACCGGCAAGGACCCACCGAACCGCGGCAGCGTGGTGCGATAGGCGCGGATCAGGAACACCGCCTCGATCAGGTCGCCCCGTGCCTGGCGGATCGCCAGCGCGGCCAGGTCGGGGTCGTAGAGCGAGCCCTCGGCCATGACGCGGTTCACGGCCAGGGCCATCTGCGCCTTGATCTGGTCGACCGACATCAGCGGCAGGTCGTGGTCGCCGCGGCGCTCCTCGGCCAGCCAGGCATGGGCGTTCTCGATGGCGCGTTCGCCACCCTTGACGGCGACATACATCAGGCGGCCTCCACGCGGGTGCTGCGCGGCAGGCAGGCCAGCCGGTCGCCGCAGGTCAGGATGAAGTCCAGGCCCATCGGGAACAGGGCGCGGTTGGCGCGGAACGGCGCGGTCGCGGGCAGGGACAGCGTCGCGCGGTCGCGGATGCCCGGCCCGCGCAGGACGGGGCCGTCCGCGTCCAGCCGGTCCAGCTCGACGATCAGCGTGGCCGAACGGTCGGGATAATCGGGCAGGCCCACCGCAAAGCGGTCCAGCGGCAGCAGGTCGGGCCAGCGCCCCACCGCCAACGCGGCCGACGGTGCATCCGCCATCGGGCAGCCCGCGTGAAACCGCAGCCACGGGGCCAGGTCGGGCAGCGCGCCCGCCAGATGCACCGGCGTCGTCGGATCGGCCAGCAACAGCAGCACCGTCGCGGCGGCGGGGCCGACCCCGGGGGCATGGGCCTGATCCAGGCGGTGGATCGTGCCGGGCCGGGCCATGGCCTCCATCAGCACGCGGAACCCCTGGGCCGATTGGCGGGCGGGATCGGTGAATCCGTGGCCGGTCATGCGTCCTCTCCACGTTGCAGGGTGAAGAACTCGACCCGGGTGGCGGCGGCCTTGGCGGCGCGGGTGTCGCGGGCGGCCTGCGCGTCGTCGCGCAGCGCGGCGATCAGGGGCGCATGGGCGTCGGGGTCGGTTTGCATCAGCGCGTCCATCGCCGCGGCCCGCCGCGCATGGGCGTGCGACCGTCCCTGCACATGGCCGTGGCCCTGCGTTCCGCAGGGCAGGCGCAGGGCGCAGCGGGTCACGGTCATTTCTCCGACGTTGAAGGGCGCGCCGGTGGCCCCGATGCGGCCTTGGACCATCACGGTGCCGGTTTCGGGCGCGCGCAGCAGGGCGTGATCGGGCAGGTCGGGCAGCAGCTGCGCCAGCCGGTCAGGCGCGCTGCGGGCCAGGATCGACAGCCAGTCGCGGCGATGGGGAATGGGGAAAGCTGACATCTTGCCGGGGTGTCCCGTTATCTATACAACTAGACATGTGATAGCGCGCCTGCGCTATGTTCTCAACCGGAACCGTGTGAATTTTTGATGACGGACAAGACCCCCCTGTGGCAGGCCATCGCCGACACCCTG
>NZ_JXYF01000192.1:0-616 GCF_000967735.1 Paracoccus sp. S4493 | reverse complement strand
GATCAGCGCCTCGGGGTCGGACGGGGCCAGGACCAGCCCGGCCACGCCGCGGTTGATGGCGTTCTCGACCAGGCTGACCTGATCGGCCACTGCGCTTTCCGCGGCCGGACCGTCAAAGCTCAGCGTATGCTCGGACTGGCCCTCGATCGCGGCCTGGGCGCCCAGGTTCACGTTCTGCCAGAAGTTCGAGTTGGTCGTCTTGACGATGACCGCGATCTCTCCGGCCTGGGCGCCGGCGGCGGTCAGGGCAAGGGCGGATACGGCCAGGCATGTCTTCAGCAGTGTCATCTTGGTTCCTCCTCCGATGATGATGATGCGGGCCTAGCGGCGGTTGCGGACCTGATCGATCCAGACCGCGCCGATGACCACGAAGCCGATGACGATCTGCTGGATGAAGGCGGACACGCCCGACATGTTCAGACCGTTTCGCAGGATGCCGATGATGAACGCACCGATCATCGTGCCCGCGACGGTGCCCACGCCCCCCGACAGGGACGCGCCGCCGATCACCGCCGCCGCGATGGCATCCAGTTCGTACATCACCCCCTCGCTTGGCTGGGCGGTGACCAGGCGCGACATCAGCACGTTGCCCGCCAGCCCCGCCAGCGCGCCCGAC
>NZ_JXYF01000191.1:0-499 GCF_000967735.1 Paracoccus sp. S4493 | reverse complement strand
CGCCGCTGATGACGGCGGGCGTTCCGCTGAACCTGCCCGAAACCGCCGCCAACGCCGTCCCCAACGAGGACGAGGAGCCGTTGATGGTGTCGATCCCGGTCGAGGGGTCGCTGACGATCATGGACCAGCCGGTGGCGGACGAGCAGGTCGTGACGACGCTGCGCACGATCCTGGCGGAACGGCAGTCGGGCCGGGTGTTTCTGCGTGCCGACGGTACCATCCCCTATGCCCGCGTGGTCCAGATCATGGGCGCGCTGAACGCGGCGGGCATCACCGACATCGTCCTGGTCACCGAGACCGGCGGACCGCGGATGGACGGCTGAACAATGGACGAACGCGAAGGGCGCATCGGTTACTGGGTCTCGGGGGTCGCGCACGGCTCTCTGATCCTGTGGGCGATCCTGGGCGGGGCGCTGTTTCGTCCGCAGCCCAGCCCGATGGTGCGCACGACCCAGGTCTCGACCATCAGCGGCGCCGAGTTCGAGGCGATGGCCGCCGC
>NZ_JXYF01000190.1:0-11150 GCF_000967735.1 Paracoccus sp. S4493 | reverse complement strand
GCCGCGACCTGCGACGAGCCTAGGCCGAGCGAGACCGCGACCCCGAACAGCGTGCCCAGGATGGAGACGATGTCGATCGTCTTGCCCACGGGGCCATAGATCCCCTCGCGCAGCAGCGGGTAGAAGACGGAACTGACCCTGACGGGCAGGTCATAGCGGTTGATGAAATAGGCGAAGGCCAGCCCGGGCAGGGCAAAGATCGTCCAGGTGTGCAGCGCAAGGTGATAGAGCGATATCGCGATGGCATCCTGGGCCGCGACCAGGGTGAAGGGTTCGACCCCCGGCAAGGGCGGCGACTGATAATGGCTGATCGGCTCTGCCACGCCCCAGAACATCAGCACCGTGCCGATGCCGCCCGCGAACAGCATCGTGAACCACGAGAGGTTGGAGTATTCGGGCCGAGAGTTGCGCGGCCCAAGACGGATATGCCCGTGGCGCGACATCGCCGCATAGATCAGAAAGCCCAGCCAGACGTTCACCGCAAGGATGAAGAACCAGCCCAGGTTGGTCACGATCCAGGCCCGGCTGACGGAAAACGCGGCCCCGATGGGACCGGGCATCGCCACCAGCAGGACGACGAAGATCAGGCTGAGGCCTGCCGATATGAAGAAGATCGTGGGATCGACCCGCAGGCCCAGATGCTGTGCCAGTCTTTTCATGCTTTGCCCTCTTGGTCTTGAAATACTGGGGTCAAGCGTTACGCGGGCGCATCGTTCCTGGGAAATCTGCGCAGGCGCATGGTGCGCGGTGCGGAATTCCTTGGGGATTTCCCGGATCGAGTGAGATTTGCTCCATCGCCTGTGCGGCAACGTGGGGCGGCGATCCTTGAAGGAGTCCGTTGCCTCAGGGTGGAGTGCGACATGTGGTAACACCTTGCGCATGACGGGGCTGACAGGGTTGCCTTGCGGTCACTCGGTGCGGGACGGAGGTGTTGTCGTCGTGACGCAGATCTGGTGCGTCTGACGCGGACAGGGCGCCCGATCTAGTGTATGACCACCATTTTCGTCTTGGCGTCATCCCGCAACGCGGACGGCATGAGCCTGACCAAGTTCGAAAGCACGCAGTCCAACGGATGGCGCCCGTCACCCTCACGTTCACACAAGGATCGCACGGGCGGTTCCCGGCACACGGCATCGCCGGCATGTCGCACCGCAACAAGGACATGTATAGGACAGGGCGTGCAGGATCGCGACGATCCACTTGCACATCGGGCGCTGCTGAAAAAACCGGCGACATGTGCCAACCCCTTAAAATTATCTTTACAGACTGAAATCACCACGGCATCGTCGGTTTATAAACCAGTTTACTAAACCGCTTTATAAGCTTTAGGGGACTCGCTTGGCCAATCTTCAGGATGTTGCGACAGCGGCTGGCGTCTCCAAGGCGACGGTGTCGCGCTATCTGAACGGCTCTCTGGAACTGCCCGAACGGACCGCGTCCCTGATCGATGCGGCGATCCGCACGCTGAACTATACGCCCAATCCCCATGCGCGGCGCCTGAGCCTCGGGCGGTCTGACACGATCGCCCTGATCGTTCCCGACATCTCCAGCCCGTTCTTTGCCGCGCTGGTCGGCGCCGTCGAGGCCGAGGCAAGCGACATGGGCTTGGCACTGGCGCTTTATGCGACGCTGAACTCTCCGGAACGCGAACTCTCTTATCTTGACCTGGTGCGGACCGGCCATGCCGACGGGCTGATCTTCGTCACCAACCATGCCGGCACCGACAGGCTGGCCCAGAAGATCAACCACCTTCCTCGCTGCGTGGTCGTGGACGAGGATGTCGTGGGCACGACCGCCCCCAAGATCTTCTGCGACAACCGTCGCGGCGGCTGGCTGGCCGGGCGTCATCTGGCGCAACAGGGCCATCGTCACGTGCTGTTCGTCGGCGGCGTCGACGAGATGGTCAGCGGCGCCCGCCGCTTCGAGGGCTTTTCTGCCGGGATCGCGGAGGTGTCGGGGCCGGATCATGCGATCGACCGGATCAGCGGGCTTTACACCGTCTCTGCCGGACGCGCGGCTGGCCAGGCCTTCGTTGCGCAGGATCCGGCGTCCCGTCCGACGGCCATCTTTGCCACGTCCGACGAACTGCTGATCGGCCTGTACGAGGTTCTGGCAGAGGCCGGCATTCCCATTCCGCGTGAGGTCTCGGTCGTCGGGTTCGACGACGTGGGGCCGCTGCATCTTTTCGCACCCGCCGTGACCGCGGTGCGTCAGCCTGTCCGCGACCTGGGCCAGCACGCGCTGAAGCTGCTGCTGGCGACGGACAATGCCGATCCGGCCAATCACCCGTCAGAGGTGCTGCTGGATGTCACGCTGATCGAGCGGAACTCTGTTGCGCCGCCGGTCCGCCCCTTCCACCGCAACCCCAACAGCGAGGAATGACCATGACGACCCTGACCCGCCGCACCCTGGGTGCGATGATGACGACCGGCCTGATCGCTGCGGCCCTGCCCGCGCTGGCGCAGGACGGCAAGACCTTTGCGCTGGTCCAGATCAACCAGCAGGCGCTGTTCTTCAACGACATGAACCGCGGCGCGCAGGAGGCCGCCGATGCCGCGGGTGCCGAACTGCTGATCTTCAACGCGAACAACGATCCCGCGGCGCAGAACAGCGCGATCGAGACGTATATCCAAGAGGGCGTGGACGGCATCGCCGTCGTGGCCATCGACGTGAACGGCATCATGCCCGCGGTCCAGCAGGCCGTCGATGCGGGCATCCCGGTCGTGGCCATCGACGCCATCCTGCCCGAAGGGCCGCAATCGGCCCAGATCGGCGTGGACAACGCCCAGGCCGGCGCCGACCTGGCGGCCGTGGTCAACGACGCGCTGCCCGAAGGGTCCACACTGGGCATCGTGGGCGCGCTGAACTCGTTCATCCAGAACGTGCGCATGGACGGGTTCACGGGTGCCCTGGACAGCGCCAAGGTCAGCATCGCGGGCACGGTGGACGGCCAGAACGTGCAGGACACCGCCCTGGGGGCGGCCGAGAACCTGATGACTGCCAACCCCGACCTGACCGCCATCTATGCTACGGGAGAGCCCGCACTGCTTGGCGCGGTGGCGGCCGTGGAAAGCCAGGGTCGGCAGGCCGACATCGCCGTCTATGGCTGGGACCTGACCGCACAGGCGATTGCCGGGATCGATGCGGGCTATGTCAAGGCGGTGATCCAGCAGGACCCGGCAGGCATGGGCGCGGCGGCCGTGACCGCGCTTGGCACGCTGGCGGATGGCGGCACGGTCGAGCCGGTGATCTCGGTCCCCGTTACCATCGTCACGCAGGAGAACGTCGAACCCTATCGGGCCGCGTTCCAGTGATCGCAGCGGTCCATCAGTTCAGGCAGGGGGACCATCCCCCTGCAGGTCACCCCGCGATCCTGTCCCTGCAGGGCATCACCAAGACATTCGGGTCGCACCAGGCGCTGCGCGGGGTGGACCTGGACATCCGCGCCGGCGAATGCCTGGGGCTGATCGGCGACAATGCCGCCGGCAAGTCCACGCTGTCCAAGGTGATGTCGGGCACCTATGTCCCGGATGGCGGGCAGATCCTGCTGGACGGCAGGCCCGTGCGCTTTTCCACGCCGTCCGAGGCGCGTGCGCAGAAGATCGAGATGGTCTATCAGGACCTGTCGCTGTGCGATCACGTCGATGTCGTCGGAAACCTGTTCCTGGGCCGCGAGCTGAAGCGTGGCCCGTTCCTGGACCAGCCGCGCATGCTGGCCGAGGCCGAACGCATGCTGGCGGCGCTGGAGATCCGCATCCCCCGCCTGACCGCCAAGGTGGAGAAGCTGTCGGGCGGTCAGCGCCAGGCCATCGCCATCGCACGCGCCGCCAGCTTCGATCCCAAGGTGCTGATCATGGACGAGCCGACCTCGGCCCTGGCCGTGGCCGAGGTCGAGGCCGTGCTGGCCCTGATCAACCGGGTCAAGGCGCGCGGCGTCGCGGTGGTTCTAGTCACGCACCGGATGCAGGACCTGTTCCGCGTCTGCGACCGCATCGCCGTCATGTACGAGGGCACCAAGGTCGCCGAACGCCTGACCCCCGACACGAACCTTCAGGAACTGGTCGACCTGATCGTCGGCAAGGGAGGCCATTGATGGCTGTCTATACCGAACGCAAGGCCGGGTCGCCCCTGGCCGATTTCGTGGGCGAACATGCGCAGGTCCTGTCCATCGCGATGTTCTTTCTGCTGTGCATGGCCATCTTCGGGATGGCCAGTTCGACCTTTCTCAGCGCGGGCAACCTGCTGAACATCCTTCGTCAGGCGGCACCGATCCTGATCGTGGCAGTCGCCATGACCATGGTCATCACCACCGCCGGGATCGACCTGTCGGTCGGATCGCAGGTGGCACTGGTCAACGCGGTCTGCGCCATCGCCATCGGCGCGGGCCTGCCCTGGCCGGTCGTCGTGCTGCTGATGCTGGCCTTGGGCGCGGGGGTCGGCGCGGTGCAGGGGTGGTTCATCTCGTACCAGGGCATCCCGGCCTTCATCGTGACACTGGCGGGCCTGTCGATCCTGCGCGGCTTTGCGCTGTACCTGACCGAGGGCTATTCGATCCCCATCACCGACGTGCCGGGTTTCTTCTGGCTGGGGCGCGGCACGTTGGCGGGCTTTCCGGTGCCTGCGCTGGTCGCCCTGCTGATCGCGGGCCTGGGCTTCGTCGTGATGCTGCGCACGCAATATGGGCGGCAGGTTATCGCGGTGGGGTCCAACATGGAGGCTGCGCGTCGGGTGGGCATGCCCGCGAAACGCGTGCTGGCCTCGGTCTATGTGGTGGCGGGGCTGGCCTCGGCGGTGGCGGGGATGCTGATCGCGGCGCGGCTCGGCTCCGGGTCGTCGAACGCGGCGCAGGGGTTCGAGCTGCAGGTGATCGCGGCGGTGGTGCTTGGCGGGACGTCGCTGATGGGCGGCAAGGTCTCGATGCTGGGCACCGTCCTGGGCACCATGACCATCGCGGTGATCGGCAACGGGCTGATCCTGCTGCACATCTCTCCGTTCTTCACGCAGATCGTGACGGGCGCGATCATCCTGGTCGCCATCTGGCTGAACACCAAGCTGTTCGACCGAGGCTTCCGCTTCGGGAGGGCGCGCGGATGAGCGACCTGTCCCCCTGCCACGTCCGGTCGGGCCAAGTGATGACCGTCACCGGCCCGATCCCCTCGGCCGATCTGGGCCACACGCTGATGCATGAGCATCTGCAGAACGACTGTCGCTGCTGGTGGAACGCGCCCACGGACCCGGCGCGGCAATATCTGGCCGACAGCCCTGTCGGCATCGAGATCCTGTCCGAACTGCGCCAGGACCCCTTCGTGAACCGCCACAACATCGCGCTGGACGATCCCGATCTGGCGATCGCGGAACTGCGCGCCTTCATCGCCGCGGGCGGGCGCAGCGTGGTGGACCCGACCTGTCGCGGCATCGGGCGCGACCCCGCGACCCTGCGCCGGATCGCGGCGGAGACCGGGCTGAATATCGTGATGGGCGCGGGCTATTACCTGGCCAGCTCCATGCCGGACACCGTGGCGCGCCTGTCCATCGACGACATCGCCGACGAGATTGTGGCCGAGGCACTGACCGGCACCGACGGCACGGATGCCCGCATCGGCCTGATCGGAGAGATCGGCGTGTCGTCCGATTTCACGGCCGAGGAGGAGAAGTCGCTCCGTGGCGCGGCGCGGGCGCAGGCGCGCACCGGGCTGCCGCTGATGGTGCATCTGCCGGGCTGGTTCCGGCTTGGACACCGGGTGCTGGACGTGGTGGAATCCGAGGGCGGGGACCTGCGCCACACGGTGCTGTGCCATATGAACCCCTCGCATGACGATCCGGTCTATCAGGCGACGCTTGCGCAGCGCGGTGCCTTTGTCGAATTCGACATGATCGGCATGGATTTCTTCTATGCCGATCAGGGGGTGCAGTGCCCGTCCGACGACCAGGTGGCACGCGCCATCCTGGGCCTGGCCGAACAGGGGTTCCTGGACCGCATCCTGCTGTCGCAGGACGTGTTCATCAAGATGATGCTGACCCGTTACGGCGGCAACGGCTACGCCTTCGTGACCCGCCATTTCCTGCCGCGCCTGATGCGACACGGCCTGTCGGCCTCCGACTGCGACCGGCTGATGGTGACCAACCCGCGCCGCGTCTTCGACGCCACCTTCTGACATTCGCGAAAGGAACGACCCATGACAACCCGCGTGCTTCTGGTGGGCGAAAGCTGGACCACCTCGGAAACGCATTACAAGGGCTTTGACCAGTTCGGCTCGGTCCGGTTCCATACCGGGGCGACGCCCCTGCTGGAGGCGATGAAGGACAGCGATTTCCAGATCGACTACATGACCGCCCATGACGCTGCCGAAGGATTCCCCTTCGCGATGGAGGGGCTGGCGCCCTATGACATCATCATCCTGTCGGACATCGGCGCGAACACCTTCCTGCTGCCGCCCGATGTCTGGCTGCGGTCCAAGACCGTGCCGAACCGGTTGCGGCTGCTGAAGGAGTGGGTGGCGCAGGGGGGCAACCTGCTGATGATCGGGGGGTATTTCTCGTTCCAGGGCATCGACGGTCGGGCGCGCTGGCGGGGCACCGCGGTCGAGGACACGCTGCCCGTCACCTGCCACCCCTGGGACGACCGCGTCGAGATCCCCGAGGGTGCGCAGGCCGACATCCTGCTGCCCGACCATCCGGTGATGGCGGAGATGCCCGCCGCCTGGCCGCCGATCCTGGGCGTGAACGAGGTGATGGTCCGCGACGGCGCGACCGTCGTGGCGCGCCTTCCAGAGGATCAGGGCGGCCATCCGCTGCTGGTCCTGGGCCAGCACGGGCAGGGGCGCACGGCGGCCTGGACGTCTGATGTGGGGCCGCACTGGCTGTCGCCCGAATTCTGCGATTGGCCGGGCTATGGCACGTTGTGGAAGAACCTGTTCGGTTGGCTGGTCGCGCGGTGACCCGATCAGTCGCCCGCCAGGATCGCGCACATCGCGCCTGTGTCTGGAAAGGCGCTGACGGTGCCCGCGCGTCCCACCGTCCAGGCCGCCGCGATGGCCGCATGGCGCAGCGCGCGCGCGTCCAGGGGTGCGCCCCGCAGCGCGGCCGAGGCCAGCGCCACCGCCATGAAGCAGTCGCCCGCCCCGGTGGTGTCCACGACCACGCAGGGGGAAGCCGGCGCGTCGATCCGTGCGCCGGGACGGACAAGGGCCGCACCGCGCGCCCCAAGCGTCAAGACGACCTCGGCAACGCCCTGCGCCAGCAGCGCCGCGTCACCCCCCAGCATCGCGGCCTCGTCCTCGTTGACGAAGGCGCAATCGACCAGCGGCCACAGTTCGGCCACGTAATCCTGCATGGGCGAGGGGTTCAGCGCGGTGCGCATCCCGCGCGCCCGGGCCGCGCGCAATGCCGCGCCGGTCGTCGCCGCACCCAGATTGCCCTGCAGGACCAGCAGATCGCCCTGCGCGGACTTTTCCAATGCGGCGATGGCGTGGTCCGGGGTCATGGCACCTGCCGCGGCACGCGTGGTGATCACGGCATTTTCACCATGACCGGCCATCAGGATGATCGAATTGTCGGTCGCCACGCCGGGCAGGGCGATCAGCTGCGCCATCACCGGCTCGGCCGCCAGGCGCGCCGCGATCTCGCGCCCGCGGGCGTCCTGGCCCACCGCGGCGATCAGGTGACATGCCAGCCCGGTCCGGGCCATCGCAACCGCCTGATTGACCCCCTTGCCGCCCAGATCCTGCGACAGCGCCTGCCCGAAGATCGAGGCACCCGGTCTGGGAAAGTCGTCGACCGACACGGTCTCGTCCAGCGCCGCGTTCCCGATCACGAATGCCTTCATCACCACTCTCCGCTTTCTTGAAAGGTCAACCCATGACACTGATTTCCGACCGACCCGCAGGGGCCATCCGCGACATCTTCGGACGAGACAAGGCCTTGATCGGAATGATTCATTGCCCTGCCTTTCCCGGTGCGCCGCGGTATCGCGGTGCGTCGATGGACGACATCTACGACACCTGCATGCGCGATGCGGAACGTCTGGTGCAAGGGGGAATGCACGGGTTGATCGTCGAAAATCACGGCGACATTCCCTTTTCCAAGCCCGACGACATCGGCCCCGAGACCCCGGCCTTCCTGTCCGTCGTGACCGACCGCATCAAGCGCGCCTTCGGCCTGCCCATCGGCATCAACGTGCTGGCGAACGCCCCGCTTCCGGCGCTGGCAACCGCCGTGGCAGGGGGCGCCGATTTCATCCGCGTGAACCAATGGGCCAACGCCTATGTCGCGAACGAGGGTTTCATGGAGGGGCGCGCGGCAGAGGCGCTGCGCTACAGGTCGCTGCTGCGCGCCGAACATGTCCGCATCTTCACCGACGCGCATGTAAAGCACGGCAGCCACGCCATCGTGGCGGACCGGTCCATCCCCGAACTGACGCGCGACCTGGGCTTTTTCGACAGCGACTGCATCATCGCCACCGGCCAGCGCACCGGCGACAGCGCCAGCATGGACGAGATCGACGAGATCGGCGGCGCGACGCATCTGCCGCTGCTGGTCGGCTCGGGCGTGACCGAGGACAATATCGTGGCCATCCTGGGCCGGACCAATGGCGTGATCGTGGCGTCGTCGCTGAAGGAGGGCGGTGTCTGGTGGAATCCCGTCGAGCCGGAACGTGTCCGCCGCTTCGTCGCCGCCGCCGAGGCCGGGCTGTGACCCTGTCCGAGCGGATGCTGACCGAGGAGGCCGCGGCGTTCGACGCGATGGTCACCCATCCCTTCGTCCGCGATCTGGCGGCCGACACCCTGCCGGACGCGGCCTTCGACCGTTATCTGCTGATCGAGGGGGCGTTCGTCGAAACCGCCATCGCGATCTTCGGTTATGCGGTCGCCAAGGCCAGCGACCTGCAGGACCGACGCAAGCTGATTGCGTCGCTGGATGCACTGGCCCATGGGCAGATGGACTATTTCCGCGACGCCTATGCGCGCCGCGGCCTTGCTCCGGATCCGGCCCTGCAGGCCGACCCGCGTGTGGCGGGGTTCCGCGACGGCATGCTGGCCATCGCCCGCGATGGCGACTTCGCCGACATCATCACCGCGATGTTCGCCGCCGAGTGGATGTACTGGACATGGTGCACTGCGCATCGAGACGCCGCGCTGACCGACCCCATGCGTCAGGACTGGATCGCCCTTCATGCGGCACCGGAGTTTCGCGCCCAGGCACAATGGCTGAAGGAGAAGGTGGATGCCTTTGGGCGTGATCTTCCGGAAGCCCGCTCCGCCGAACTGGTGGCCCTGTTCGGCAAGGTCCAGCGGCTTGAGGTCGCGTTTCACACTGCGACGTACGATATTGAGGATCAGTGAGTAGGGCGAATGACATCAGGCTTTCACGGTGCGAAACGGCTCGACAATGGCAGGCTGGTGTACCGCGAGGCTGTCGGCATTGCCGGTGCCGAATATGTGGGATCAGACGGCGCGGGCGATCCTCGGTAGGATTGCCGCGCGAAAATTGAGAACCGTCATGGCCTATGTAATTGAGAGGTAACTGTCGTTTCCATGCGTCACGCATCCCAACCAATTTTCGTTCGGCACCTTGATGCCGATCAGTTCAGAATGTGACATAAGTCAGATTATCAGAGGTGATGGTGTAGAACCGAAGTAGAATTGTCGCGAACTGGCAAAGTTGATTTGTCGCCTCTGCCCTGAAGGCTGACGCTGCGCTGAGCAGCATGGCACGAGGGTTTTCGACATGGGACTTATCCTGATGAGCGAACACGAGCTTCAACGGATCGAGGTGCTGTCGCAGGTTTTGGATGGCAGCCTGCGCACGGCAACGGCGGCGCAAGTGCTAGGTCTAAGCCAGCGCCAGGTGCAGCGGTTGATCCGTGAGGTTCAGGCTGATGGCGCAATGGCCGTGCGCCACAAGCTGCGCGGCCGACCGTCCAACAACCGGACCAGCGATCTGAAGCGCGACTATGTTCTATCGCTGATCCGGCAGGATTACCCGGATTTTGGGCCGACGCTGGTGGCTGAGAAGCTGAGCGAGCGGCATTGCATCCGGGTCTCCTCTGAGACGCTGCGCAAGTGGATGATCGCGGACGGGATTTGGCAAAGCCGGGTGCAGCGCCGACGGGTGCATCAGCCCCGTTTGCGGCGGGAAGCTTTGGGTGAGCTGATCCAAATCGACGGTTCCGAGCATCGCTGGTTTGAGGATCGCGGCCCCGCCTGCACGCTGCTGGTATTTATCGACGATGCCACTGGCGCACTCATGCATCTACGCTTCGTTCGCTCGGAGTCGACCGAAAGCTACTTCGCTGCCCTGACAGATTATCTGCACGAGCATGGTCTGCCGGTGGCCTTCTACTCTGACAAGCACAGCGTTTTCCGCGTCAACAAGGCAGAGGCCCGCAGCGGGCACGGCATGACGCAATTCGGCCGCGCTTTGAGCGAGCTGAACGTCGAGATCCTCTGCGCGAACAGCAGCCAGGCCAAGGGCCGGGTGGAGCGCGCCAACCGGACGCTGCAGGACCGGCTGGTCAAGGAGCTGCGGCTTGCCGGGATCAGCGACATGACGGCGGGCAACGCCTTCCTGCCTGGCTTCATCGCGCTGCACAACCTGCGCTTTGCCCATTCCCCTGCCCGGCTAGAGAACCTGCACCGGCCAATCAATCTGCCGGGGTCACGCCTGGCTGACATCCTCTGCATTCGCGACCAGCGACAGGTGGGCGCGAGCCTCGTGGTGCATTACGAGCGCCGGAAGTTCATCCTCGAGGACTGCGATCATGCGCGCAGCGCGATCGGGCGCTATGTCGAAACCTATGCCTATGCTGACCGACCTTTCGAGATCCGCTGGAAAGGGATCCAGCTGGCCTACCGGATCTTCGACCCGGCCCAGCAGCGCGTGACCCATACCGCGATCACCGAGAACAAGCGTCTCGGCGAGATGCTGGCTTTCATAAAGACACAGCAGGACGCCGATCCTCCGCAGGTCGGACCGGTCGGCAAGCAGCGCACGCGTTACACCCCAACCGGCAAGCGTGGCGGCGGCAGGAAAAGTGGGCTTGAACGACGTGCTGAACGGCGTGAGGCTGAAATGCAGGCGGCCACACCGCCATCAGCAGAGTGACGGCATGAGGGCCCAGAGCCGCCGGCCCCGCCCCTACGGCCCTTAAT
>NZ_JXYF01000189.1:0-759 GCF_000967735.1 Paracoccus sp. S4493 | reverse complement strand
GTGGCCGCGAACCTGGACCGGATCATCGGCATGACCGACCGGATCGGCCAGATCACGTCCGAACTGCGCAACTTCTCCCGCAAGGCGACGGGGGCCGTGGGGCGGGTGGCGCTGGCCGACGCGATCCAGGCCTCGCTGATGCTGACGGCCAGCCGACGGCGGACCAGCGCGATGGATTTCGCGCTGCCCGACCTGCCCCCGGATCTGGCCGTCCGGGCCGAGGCCGTGCGTCTGGAACAGATCCTGGTCAACCTGCTGACCAACGCCCATGACGCGCAGGAGGGTCGCTCTGATCCCCGCATCGCCATCGCGGTCCAGGCGGACGACGCCCGCGTCACGCTGACCATCCGCGACAATGGTCCCGGCCTGTCGTCCGCCATGGCCGCACAGCTGTTCACGCCCTTTGCCACGGACAAGCCGCAGGGGCTGGGGCTGGGGCTGGTCATCTCGCGCGACATCGCCCGCGACTTCGGCGGCGAGCTGGACGCCCTGCCCCCGGAACCGGGCCAGGGGGCCGCGTTCCGCCTGACCCTGCCGCGTGCCGCATGACCGGGACCGTCCGCCTGATCGACGATGACGCCGACCTGCGTGCAGTGCTGGAGCAGACGCTGACGCTGGCCGGGATCGCGGTCGAGGCCTTTGCCGATGCCCGTTCGGCCCTTGCCGGGTTGGACGCGGAATACGCGGGCATCGTGCTGTCGGACGTGCGGATGCCCGGAATGGACGGGCTGCAGCTGTTTTCGCATCTGCGGGGGATGG
>NZ_JXYF01000188.1:0-7351 GCF_000967735.1 Paracoccus sp. S4493 | reverse complement strand
GCCACTTGGGGAATGTATGGTAAGCCATATTGTGATGTCTTGAATTGCGTTTGCTAACCACAATGTTAGCCAAGCGAATACTAAAGAAATAATAATTTTATTCGTTTTTGTAGAACTTTTATAAAGCATACGCATCACCGTTTTTATTGTCCAATCCCTGATGCATAGCTGTAATCCCGAAGTGGAATGCAAATCAGAGGTTTTTCATAAATCTGTTACTCAGAGTAAGCTTCAAATGTCAAAGGATTTTGCGAAAATTTTTTATAGCGCAGGGTGCGGTTCGCAACGAAATCAATTATTAAGTGTAAATGGAAATTTTATGCAACCTTTCAATGCTATTGAATGTGGCATTATGGCTGTTCTGATAAGCGACAAATCGCAGTCACCAACAGTATATACACGAATATCCGACCACTTGCTTTCACGGCAAACTTAGGTGTTCAAGATTGATGGGGGTCAACGTCGCATGTCTTGGCAAAGCTTCCCGAGGCAGCGCCAAGACGCTCCTGACCAGCAACCCGCGTTGCAACCGCGACGGGAAGCGTTACCGGTAAGGAAGAGATACTCTGTTGTCGGCTCAGCGGAGGAGGTGCTTTGCACCACGTTGGGTTCTGATTGTCATGGCGGCATACGTCTTGCGTAGGGCGTGAGCACCTATTGAAGGCAATTGTGAGAAATTGATTAACGAGCTGAATAAGCAACCTGAAATTGAATTGACCTAGTGAAGCAAGCCTTGATGCAACCGTTTGGTGAGTAACACTGAGCCTGACCCCTTTGCGGATTCAACAGTTCACGCTTCCTTGTCGGCAGATCGCAAAAGTTGTCCTATTAGGCTGTTTTCCCGTGCGGCGGAATTGTCTATCCAGTGCCGACATTTCCTGGGCGGCCCAAGTGCTGTCTGCATGTCCTGTCCCAAGACCCTTTGTAACGATTATCCTGCCGGAGACCCTTTTTTGCACGTGACCTATCTTGCCCATGACCTTGACGACCCCTCGATCTGGCGACGAGTCAGGATGCTGCGCCAGGGCGGGGCACAGGTTCGGGTCGCGGGGTTCCGGCGGGGGCAGGGGGCGTTGCCTGAACCTGCGACGGTGCTGGGACGGACGTCGAACGGCCGCATGATCCAGCGCGTCCGCGCGATCGCCGAGGCATGGCCCCGCATCGCGCGCCTTGTCCCGCCGCAGGACGGCGGTCCTGAGGTCATCCTGGCCCGCAATCTGGAAATGCTGGCCCTGGGCGCGCGGCTGGCACGCGCCAGGCGCGCGCGGCTGGTCTATGAGCTGCTGGACATTCACGGCATGATGCTGGGGCAGGGCATGCCCGCCCGTATCCTGCGTCGGGTCGAGGCCGGGCTGATGGCGCGCACCAGCTTGGTCGTCCTGTCCTCGCCCGCGTTCCAGACGCGCTATCTGCGCCATTTCAAGCAGCCGGACGTCCCGGTCCTGCTGGTCGAGAACAAGCCCTTTGCCCGGCCCGTTCCGTCGTCGCCGCAGTCCGTTCCCGCACCCGGCGGGGCGGAGCAGGGGGGCCCGCTGATCGTCGGCTGGTTCGGGATGCTGCGTTGTCGCTGGTCCCTCCAGGTGCTGGATCAGGTCACCCGTGCGCAGCCCGGACGGTTCCGGGTCATCCTGCGCGGGCGTCCGGCCCTCGACGTCATGGAGGATTTCCACGCGGTCGTGGATGCCAATCCTGACCTGTCCTTCATGGGCGCCTATGACTGGCCCGACGATCTGCCCAAGATCTATGCGCAGTTGGACGTGGCTTGGCTGATCGACCGGTATCAGGCGGGGCAGAACTCTGATTGGTTGCTTCCCAACCGCCTGTACGAAGGATGCCTGAACGGCGCCGTTCCCGTGGTTCTGGATGGGACCGAGGTTGCATGCCGTGTCGCGGCCTGGGGATGCGGCGTCACCGTCGCAGCGCCCGATGCCGCGGCCGTCGCTACGGCCCTGTCCGCCATCGATCCCGCGGGTCTGGCCTCGCGCCGTGCCGCGGTCGCGGCCCTTTCCCGCGCCGCGTTGGAGATGGACGAGGCCGAATGCCGTCACCTGACGGCCGCCATCTGCGGGGCAGGGGACGTGGCCTCGGTCGCATCCGCCGCCGCTGCCTGAGGTCACGATGTCAGAACCCCATATGCTGATCGTCATTCCGGCCCTGAACGAGGCACGCCACATTGACGGCGTCCTGACCTTTGCCGCGGCCTTTGCGGCGCGGGTGAACGGGCTGGTCGTGGTCGCCGATGGCGGATCGCTTGATGCTACCTGCGACATCGTCCGCCGCCGAGCCGCCGCCGATCCCCTGATCCGGTTGATCGACAATCCCGGCCGGCTACAATCGGCAGGGGTGAATCTGGCCGTGGACCGGTTCGGGGACGGGGCCGAATGGCTGCTGCGGCTGGATGCGCACAGCGATTATCCCGCCGATTACGGCGACGTTCTGCTGGCCGAGGCGCAGCGGACCGGTGCCGACAGCGTCGTCGTCACCATGCATGCCGAGGGCCAGGGGTTTCTGCAGCAGGTCATCGCCGAGGCGCAGAATTCGCGCTTGGGCAATGGCGGGTCGGCACACCGGCTGGCGGGCGGTGGAGCCTGGGTGGATCACGGGCATCACGCCCTGATGCGGATCGACGCCTTTCGGGCGGTGGGCGGCTATGACGCGCGCTTCAGCCACAACGAGGATGCCGAGCTGGACCACCGGCTGACAGCCGCGGGCCATCGTATCTGGCTGACCGGGCGGACCCGGCTGACCTATTTCCCGCGGGCGCGCCTTGGCCCCCTGATCCGGCAATATTTCAATTTCGGGCGTGGGCGGGCCCGCAACCTGCAAAAGAACGGGACTCGCCCCGCGGCCCGCCAGGCTGTCGTGGCCATGCTGGCCCCGGCGGCGGCACTGGTCGTGCTGGCGCCGTTCGGGGCGGTCTTTGCCCTGCCGTTGCTGCTGTGGCTGCTGGCCTGTCTGGCCGGCGGCGTCATGATCGCCCTGCAGACCGGGCGGCCCCGCGGGCTGGTTGCGGGATTGGTGGCGGGGACCATGCACATGGCCTGGTCTGCCGGGTTCTGGCGGGAATGGCTGTCCCGCAAGCCCGCTGCGGAACGGACCCCTGCATGAGCGCGCCGTTGTTTCACGACAGGGTGCTGATCGGCATCTGCACCTTCCGGCGCCCGGAACTGGCAGCCACGCTGGCATCGCTTGCCGCGCTGACGCCCTGCGGCCTGCCGGTGGCCGTGGCCATCGCCGACAACGACGCGCAGCCCTCGGCCCGCGACCTGGTCGAAAGGATCGCCGCCGACCATCCCCTCGAGGTCAGCTATCTGCATGCGCCCCAGGCCAACATCTCGATCGCGCGGAACGCGCTGCTGGATCACGCCCGCGCCACGGGCGCGCGGCTGCTGGTCTATCTGGACGATGACGAGACGGTCGAAGCCGACTGGCTGATGCATCTTGTGGCGGCGTGGCGCGATGCGGATGCAGGCGCCGTCCTGGGGCCGGTGCGCGCCCATTACCGTCCCGACGCGCCGGTCTGGATGGACCGCGCGCGGGCGCATGATACGCTGCCGGTCTATGGCCCGGATGGCTCGATCACCAGCGGCTATACCTGCAACGTGCTTGTCGACCTGGCCGACCCGGCGGCGCGACGGCTGTCGTTCGACCTGGTCCGGGGCCGTTCGGGCGGCGAGGACAGTGCCTTTTTTGCCGGTTTTCTGGCCGCTGGCGGTAAAATCGCCTTTGCGCCCTTGGCTGTCGTGCACGAAACCGTGCCATCGGACCGCGCGCGCCTTGCCTGGTTGCTGCGGCGCCGCTATCGGATGGGTCAGACGCATGCCAGCCTGATCGCCCAGGGACGCCCGCGCGCCGGGCGCATTCGCGCGGCCGGGGTGGCGGTGGCCAAGGCCCTGGTCTGCGGCGGACTGGCCATGGTCGGGGCGGCACGTCCGGCCTGGCGCAACCGCCAGCTGATGCGTGCGGCGCTTCATGTCGGGGCGGCCGCCCATCTTGGCGGCGCACGGCAGATCGAAATTTATGGAACGGCGCCGGATCGGTCGGATACCGAACCCCGCTCGGGACCCAAGGAAAGCTGATGGGACGCGAACTCAAGCCCTATGACGGGAACATGGCCTATATCGAGGCACCGGCCGCGCCGGCCCAGACCATCGATCTGCGGCGGCTGATGGTGGCATTGCGCCGGCAGCGCACGACCATCCTGCTGCCCGCCGTGCTGCTGGGGATGCTGGGCCTGACCTATTCCATCGCCAAGCCTGAAACCTACACCACCTATTCCAGCCTGCTTTTGGATAGCAACGTCAACCGGTCCGTCCAGCAGGCGGGCGGCATCGCCAGCGCCGCCCTTCCGGTCGAGCGGATCGAGAACGCGCGCGTCGTCCTGGAATCGAACAAGCTGGCCGACGACGTGCTGAACCTGACCGGGCTGCAGGAGAACCCGTCGTTCATGGACCCGCCGCGGTCGGCCTTCACCTCGGCCATCGGGGGCTTCCTGTCGACGGTGTTCTGGCCGGTGACCTGGATCCGCGATCAGCTGGTCGCGCTGACCACCCCCGCCGATGTCATTAATCCGGACGACCTGATGGCGTCCGACGCGACGATGGCGCAGGTCGACCCTGCGCGTCGCCTGGCCGCCGCGCGGCTGCGGGGCGAGATCCGGGTGGACCGGATCGGCCAGAGCTCTGCCGTGGCGGTCAGCTATTCCTCGCATGACCCCGAGATCGCGGCGCAGGTCGCCAATGCCTATGCCGATCTCTATGTCCAGGACATCCTGTCCTCGAATGCCGATTCCGTCGGCCAGACCAATGCCTGGATGCGCACCCGCCTGGAGGAGCTGCAGGCGCAGGCGCAGGCTGCCGCCGGCGCGGCCGAACGCTTTGCCGCCGAGAACAGCCTGGTCGAGTTCTCCTCGGGCGGGCTTCTGACCGAACAGGCGCTGAACGAACTGAACTCCAGCCTGACCGAGGTCCTGACCGAGGCCGCGCGGGCGCGGGCGGTTCTGGACACCTATGACCGCGCCGTCGCCGGCGGGGTCGAGGGGCTGACCAACAGCAACAGCTCGCTGGCCATCGGCGGCGAGGTGTCGGACGAACTGCGGGCGCGGCTGGATTCCTACAACGATGTCCAGGCCCGGCTGCAGCGCCTGCTGGCTTCGTCGGGACCGGACCATCCGCAGGTCCCCGGCCTGCAGCAGACCCTGGTCAGCACCGCCGAACGCCTGTTCATCGAACTGCAGGCTCAACGCGCCGAGGCCCAGAGCACGCTGGACGTCGCCAATGCCCGCGTCGAGGCCCTGCAGGAAAGCGTCCAGCAGGCCTCGGCCCGCAACAGCGACCAGGCCGCCAACTTCGTCCGGCTGCGGGCCCTGCAGGAAGAGGCCGCGACCCTGTCCGCGATCTATCAGCAGACCCTGACCCGGTCGCAGGAGATCGAGCAGCAGCAGTCCTTCCCGGTGTCGAACGTGCGGATCCTGTCCTATGCCCAGGTGCCGACCACGCCCTCGGGCCCGGCGGTGCTGCGCACGGCGCTTGCCGCGACGCTGCTGGGGATGTTCCTGGGCATGGCCATCGCCGCGCTGCGCGAATGGCGCGAACGCTCGCTGCGGACATCCACCGACCTGACCGAATATTCGGGCCTGCGGTTCCTGGGCCACCTGCCGGTGCTGCCCGCGGTCCGTCGTCCCCGTGCGGTGGGCGCGGCACCCGCGGCCACCCGAACGCCACCGGCCACGGCCAGCGGGCAGACACTGCCCGTCCTGTCCAGGCTGCGGCCACCGGTCATCCAGGTGCCGGTCCCGGTGCTGCACTATCCCGATTCCGTCTATGCCGAAACGCTGCGCCATGTCCGCCTTGCGGGCGAGGCGACGGGCCGGGCGCTGCCCGTCACGGGCGTCACGTCGTTCCATCCCTTTGACGGACGGTCCTCGGTCGCCTTCAACCTGGCGGGCCAGCTGGGCATCGGCATGCATTCTGTCCTGCTGATCGACGCCGACAGCCGCGGCCGCACGCTCAGCCGGATGCTGGGCCTGGACCGCAAGCCGGGCCTGACCGACGCGGTCAGCGGCGGCGGCAACTGGCAGGACATGCTGGTCGGCATCGCCAACACCAACCTGGTCGTGCTGCCCTGCGGGCTGGATCAGGGCGGGCCTTCGGACGACCTGTTGACCGGCCAGATGCTGGGCCAGATCGCGGCCGAGGCGCGCGACGGCGATTTCAGCCGCGTCATCGTCGACGTCCCGCCGCTGTACCCCGTGGCCCAAGGCCGGGCGATCCTGCACGAGCTGGCACAGTTCGTCATCGTGGCCGAATGGGGCCGCACCTCGCGCGCCATGGCCGAGACCGCCCTGGCCGAGGATTCCCTGTTGGAATCGCGGTGCCTGGGCGTCGTCTACGACCGCGTGAACCTGCGCAAGCTCAAGTCGTTCCTGCTGCCCGGAGAGATGGAGAACTATCTGGCCGGCCCCAAATCCTACATGTCGCTCAAGCGTCGCATGACGGGTCGGTAAGGTTTTCTTAACCTTTGTCGCTCACCTTGATGTCTCCCGTGCTATAGCGGGGGCAATCTGATGAGAGATGCGGCATGTTTATCATCTGTTACCTGCTGGCTGCCTTGACGACGACCGCGGTGGCCCTGATCGGGGGCGCGGCGGCGGGATATTCGGCTTGGGAAAGCCTGGGCATGGCGTTGCTGGCTGTGGTTTTCCTGCAGATGGTGATTCTGGGCTATGTGATCCTGGCCACGATCCGCAACACCCGCGGATCGCGTGCCACCCGGCCAAGAACCGCACGCAATCAACTGTCCATCCAGCCCAAGTAGGGCTTGCCCGCCCTTTCTGTGCCGAAAGCCGATCGACAAGGACGTCACGATCCCTGCGACAGGCCTTCGGAAGGCATGCCACGGTGACAGCCGCAGGACCTAGCCCTTGACCTCGATGATCCCCTTGTCGGCCAGACCTGCGGATTGATCGGGGCGGTCGTCCATCTGGATGCTGCCCCGGTGGCGGGGCATGGCATGGGGCTGGTCCGTCTGCAGATAGGCCAGCAGGTGCTCCCTGATCTCGCAACGCAGATCGAAGGCACGTCCGGCGTTGCGGGCACTGGCCAGGATGCGCACCTCGGTCACGGTCTCACGGAAATCGGTGACCTGCAGGGCAAAGACGTCGCGGTCCCACAGGGGTGACGCCCGAACGATGCGTTCCGCCTCAAGGCGCAGGTCGGGAATGCTGACCGCGTAATCGACATAAAGCATCACCACTCCGATCAGCGTCGCATCCGCGCGCGTCCAGTTCTGGAAGGGCTGGTCCATGAAGTAGCTCAGCGGCACGATCAGGCGGCGCTTGTCCCAGATGCGG
>NZ_JXYF01000187.1:0-1237 GCF_000967735.1 Paracoccus sp. S4493 | reverse complement strand
TCCGATCTGAGCCGCGGCGGCCAGCACCTCGGTCGCGGGCTGGTCCGCCTGCAGGCCCGCGCGGGCGGCATGCGCAGCAGGCGCCCAGGCATCGACCATGGTCTTGTCGCCGGGCTTGCCCTGGCCGCGGGCGGCGATCCCCTCGGCCATCGCGACGATGACCTCGGGCAGGCGGGACAGGGGCACCTGCGTCTCGGCGCCAAGCGCCGAGGCGGCGCGCAGCAGGGCGCTGGCATAAAGCGGGCCGGTCGTGGCGCCGACCGCGTTGTGCAGGGACGACGCGGCCAAGGTCAGCCCCTGCGCCAGCGTCTGGTCCGCCCCGCCCGCCTCGCCCAGGGCGCGCGCCGCGGCGGCAAAGCCCCCGGCCATCGCCACGCCGTGATCGGCATCGCCGATCTCTCCGTCCAGTTCGGCCAGATAGGATTGTTCCGCGGCCATGCGCTCGGCCAGGCTGCGGAACAGGTCGGTCAGATCATGGCGCGAGAAGGTCTGCATGTCGGACCTCATTGGCACGGCCCGCCGCAGGGTTGCAAGCGGTCCCGGAACGGCACGTCACGGCTGCGACAGGCGGCGTTCCACGCTGTCGGCCAGTGTCGTCAGGATCAGGCAGCAGGACGTCGCCCCGGCATCGGGCACCCCCCGCGACCGTTCGCCCAACCGCGCCGCGCGGCCCAGCTTGGCGACCATGTCGACGGTGCTGTCGCGCCCCTGCTGCGCCGCCCGCGCCATCGCCCGCAAGGAGGCGGCGAACCCGTCGGGTCGTGCCGCGTCGAAGGCCGCAATGGCCGGGTCCAGGCAGTCGATCAGGGTCTTGTCGCCGACCTTGGCGGCGCCGGTGGCGGTGACGGCGGACAGCCCCGCCTGCAGCATGGTCAGGAACCCGTCCGCGTCGATGGCGGCGCGGTCGCGGATGGTGCGGCCCATGTCGCGGAACATGAAACCGTAAAGCGGCCCCATCGATCCGCCGATCTCGGACATCAGCACATCCGACAGCACCAGGAAGGCCCCGTCCAGCGGCTGGCCCGACAGGCGTTCGGCCGCGCGGCCAAAGCCCTTGGCCATGTTGATCCCGTGATCGCCGTCGCCGATCAGGCCGTCCACCTCGGACAGGTGCGCCTTGTTGGCGACGATCACCGCGGCCAGTTCGGCCACGATGTCGCCCGATTGCGCGACGGACAGGCGGGGATGGCCCGCGGCCTCGGGCGCGCGGGGGGCGGTGTCGGCGGCCGCGGCGGCG
>NZ_JXYF01000186.1:0-480 GCF_000967735.1 Paracoccus sp. S4493 | reverse complement strand
CAGGCCGCCGATCTGGCGACGCAGACGCTGATCCTGTTGGCCGATCGGCCGCAGGATCTGGCGCAGTTCATGGAGGCCGCCGGCCTGCAGCCCGCCGATATCCGCAATTTCGCCAGCCGTCCTGACATCGCCCTGTTCCTGCTTGATTTTCTGGTCGAGGACGATGACCGTCTATGCAGCTTTGCCGACAGCCTTGGCGTGCGTCCGGGCGACATCATGACGGCTCGCACGGCCCTGTCGGGACCGGGCAGCTATGGCTGGGAGGCCGACTAGACCTTTTTCCATCGGCGCTTTCCGATTTGTTTACGCCCTGCCGCTAGTTTCGGTTCGAATCGAGGTGGGCATGAAAAGTCTGATCAATCGCGCGATCGAAGAATTCCTCCGCGCCACGTATGGTGAAGACCTGGTCCAGTCCGTCGCCGACGAGGAGGCCGTGGCCGTCGGTCGACTGGCGCCGCTTGGCGCCGGGTTCGGGACGGG
>NZ_JXYF01000185.1:0-424 GCF_000967735.1 Paracoccus sp. S4493 | reverse complement strand
GTCGCCAGATCGGCGGCCTGCTGGGCCGAATACGCCATTTTTCCATCCGTATCGCAATTTCGTGAGCTGGCCTGCACCAGAAACTCTTTGTTAAGCATTTTAGGTGAAATTGAAATGAAGATGTCGGATTTCTGGATAGATCGATGACGGCACGTATCATGGTTGCAGATGGCATAGCGACGGCGCGGATCACGTTGAAGGTCCGGCTGTCCGCCGTGCGCTATGACGTGGCCGCGGTCGCCTCGGCTGCGCAGCTGATGCAGGAACTGGACGCGGCCCTGCCCGACCTGATCATCTTGGGAAATTTCCCCGACGGATCAGCCATCGACATCTGCGGGCGGCTGTCGCGCGATCCGCGGCTGGCGGATATCCCGGTGCTGATGCTGGTCCGGCCCGAACAGCGGCTGGCCGCGCTGCAGGCGGG
>NZ_JXYF01000184.1:0-1642 GCF_000967735.1 Paracoccus sp. S4493 | reverse complement strand
CGACAACGTCCTAGCTCGGGAACAAATCGCCGTTTAGGGCATCAGATCACGGGGCATCCGAGCGACCGGATGCCCTTAAGATGTTTGCCCAAGCGGGCTCCGCCGTCAAGAAGTGGTCTCTTCCATAGCAAATACAGGGTCGGTCTGGTTGCCGCCCTCACCGTCCTTAAGACGAGATCCTAAATCCCAAGCGGAAGGCCCGAACATTATCTACGAGGTCGCGTCATGCGCCTCCACGGCCCTTTGAGAGAGAGGTCCTTCCGCTTGGGCTCGTCCCTTCGAAGAAGGGACGATAGGGTTCGCCGGATTTGATCACGGCGTGAATAGTGCGTGCCATCTTTGCAGCGATGGCGGTGTAGGCCTTGCGGCGTAGATCTGGGTTGTGGCGATCCTGCGCAATGTAACGCTCGAATTTGTCCCGGAAGCTATTCGCTTTCTTCAGAACCGCGGTCTGCCCTGCGAGCCACAAAGTGCGGCGCAGGCGGGCATTGCCATACTTGGATATCTTGCTTCGACCGCGAAACATGCCGGACTGGACGGTAGCAAGATCCATACCGCAGAACTTCAGGAACTGGCGGTGATGGTGGAACCGCCGCAGATCGCCGGTCTCGGCCAGAATGGTCAGCGCATTGATGGGTCCGATCCCCGGAATGGTGCGAAGCAGCTGATAATCCGGTCGGTCGCCCAGCAGTTCGACGGCGCGATCTTCGATTGCATTGCGCTGCCGGATTAGGCTCCTTCCCTCGGCCAGCATCATGCGGAACATACGAAGGGCGTCAGAATCTGGCGCGACGGGCAATCCTGCCGACACCTTTGCTGTCTCGTAAATATCTGACAACAGGAGAGACTTCTCGACCTTGCGCCCAACCACTTCCCAAGCAGTCTGAATGAACTCCTCCTTGGTCATGGCGCTGATCATGTGCGGAGAAGGGAACATCTCGAGGAACGCCAGAAACCAATCCGTCCGCGAACTGCGGTGGAAACGGTCGGCTTCCGGAAAGTAGAGCGGCAGGTAGTGGGTCAGGATGCGGTGCCAAAGCTCAGTCTTGGACCGCGACACCGCATCATGGGTCTTGGACAATTCCTGAATATCGTTCGTGCCGGCCACCATCGGGTCCTGGAAGATCTGCACCGCCCCGATCTGCAGCATGTGCAAGATAACTTGGGCATCCTTCGGATCATTTTTGTCCCAACTGTTGTGCAGCGCCTCCCGCGTCCGGGCCAAAGCGACCGAAGACACCAGCTTCAGGTCGAACCCGGCGACACCCAGATGATACATCAGCACCCGATGATAGTTGCCAGTTGCTTCAAAGCCGATCCGGACAGGCAGGCCGTATTCTCGCAAGATCGCGATGAGCCGCATGAAATCATCCGTGCTGTTGGTGATCGTCAGGCGCCTGCGACGCGTCTTGCCCGGGACAGCAATCAACACCTCGTGCCGGTGTTTGCAAATGTCGATGCCTACCAGAACAAGGGCATCCGAAGTATGCTCAATCTTGGCCATAGCCGGTCTCCTCTGTGGTGTGGTTAGCAAAGCCACCATAGAGACCCGAGACCCGGTTATGGCCGCCTGCTGCGCAATTTTGTAGGCTGCGCAGGCGGCCATAACCTTCAACGGTGGGTCATTCCCAACATGCTATGG
>NZ_JXYF01000183.1:0-6474 GCF_000967735.1 Paracoccus sp. S4493 | reverse complement strand
CACGGGCCTGTCGCAGCAGGGCCTGCGCCCGCAGGCGGCGCTGGACCAGTCGACGCGCAACCTGGATGCCGCAGCAGGCCGGGTCGAGGCCGCCGAGGCGCAGCTGGACCTGGCCCGCGCCGGTGCCTCGCCCGAGGAACGCGATGTCGCGGCCGCCCAGGTCGCCCAGGCCGAGGCCGCATTGGCCCAACGCCAGGCGGATCTGGACGAGCTGGAGATCTTTGCGCCCCGGTCCGGCGAGGTCTCGGGCCGGATGATCGAGCTGGGCGAGAATGTCGGCCCCGGCGCGCCGCTGTTCACCATCGTCGATCTGGACCAGGCCTGGTTCACCTTCAACCTGCGCGAGGACCTGCTGGCGGGGCTGGAGATGGGCGACCGGCTGACGATCCGCATCCCCGCCCTGGACCTTGAGGCCGAGGCCGAGATCACCCTGATCAACGTGCAGGGCCAGTTCGCCAGCTGGCGCGCCACCCGCGCGACGGGCGATTTCGACCTGCGCAGCTTTGAACTGCGCGCCCGGCCCGTCGAACCGCTGGAGGGTCTGCGCCCCGGCATGTCCGCGCTGATCCAGCTGGACCGCTAGGGCCATGCTGGCCGTCATGGCGCGCGAGATCCGCCTGCTGCCGCGCCGCCCGGCGCTGGCGGGGCTGGTGATCGTGCTGCCGCTGATCATGCTGCTGGTTCTGGGCGGCATCTTTCGCGCGGGCATTCCCACGGGCATGGCGGTGGCGGTGATCGACCTGGACCGATCCGACCTGTCGCGGGCCGTGACGCGGATGCTGGATGCGGCGCCCGAACTGACCGTGACCCATCGCGCCTCGGACCTGTCCGAGGCGCGGTCGCTGATCGTCTCGGGCGCGGTGCGCGGCGCGGTCCTGATGCCGCCCGATCTGGAACGCGACATCACCCGGGGCGCGCGCCCCGAGATCGTGACCTTCTACGACAACCAGCACATGAGCGCCGGATCGCTGGTCGCCCGCGGCGCCCGCAATGCCATCGACACGGCGCTGGCGGGCCTGCGCCTGTCGGTGCGCCAGGGTCAAGGAGAGGCGCCCGTGCAGGCCATGGTCGCGCTGCAGCCCATCCCGATGCAGGCGCATGCGCTGTTCAACCCGGCCTTTGATTATGTGCATTTCCTGCTGGCCGCGCTGATCCCCACGGTCCTGCAGATCATCGCCGCCGCCGCGACCGCCTATGCGGTGTCGCTGGATTTCGGGCCGGGGCGGCATCCGCGCGTGCTGATGCGCATGGGCGGCGGTATCCTGCCCGCGATGCTGGGCAAGATCCTGCCCTATACGGTCATCTTTCTGCTGATCCTGGGCCTGTCGGATGTGGCGCTGTATGGCTGGCTGGCGGTGCCGTTGCGCGGGTCGCTGTGGCTGATGGCCCTGGGGGCGGTGCTGTTCGTGCTGGCCTCGCAGATGATCGGGGCGCTGGCCTTCGTGCTGACCCGCGACATGGGCCGGGCGGCCAGCATGATCGCGCTGATCACCGCGCCGGCCTTCGGCTTCATGGGGCTGGGTTTCCCGCGCGAGGCGATGTCGACCCTGGCCCAGGCCTGGGGCGCGGCCATTCCCGGCACTTGGTATGTCCAGCTGCGCATCGACCAGTCGCTGCGCGCGACTCCGCTGGACATATCCGCCATGTCGGTCCTGTGGCTGGCGGTGATCGCGGGCGTTCTGGCGGCGCTGATCCTGGCGCAGCTGTCGCGCCTGGCCCGGCAGGAGGCCGCGCCATGAGCCCGCTTGCCACCGCCTTTCGCGCGGAACTGGCCGCCGTGCTGGGCGACAAGCAGGTGCGGATGATCGTGCTGCTGGCGCTGATCCTTTATGCGGTGATCTATCCGCTGCCCTATCGGGCCGAACTGCTGCGTGACGTGCCGGTGGTGCTGGTCGATCAGGACGGCAGCACCGCATCGGCCGATCTGGCGCGGCGGGTGGACGCGTCGGAGGCGGTCGCCCTGACCCACCGCGCCCCCGACATGGCCGAGGCCACGCGGCTGGTCCACGAACGCCGCGCCTACGGCGTCATGCTGATCCCCGACGGGTTCGAACGCGCCCTGCTGCGCGGTGATCAAAGCCCCGTCGCGCTTTATGCCGATGCCAGCTATTTCCTGATGTATCAGCGCGTGATGCAGGGCGCCGCCGTCCCCCTGCGCCAGATGGGCGCCGAGATCGAGGCCGGGCGCCTGATCGCCCAGGGCACGCCCCGCGCCGTGGCCACCGCCCAGGTCAGCCCGGCCGTCCAGGTCGAGGTGCCGCTGTTCAACCCCGCCGCGGGTTACGCGACCTATGTGCTGCCCGCGGCCTTCGTGCTGATCCTGCAGCAGACGATGATGATGGGGCTGGCCTTGGCTGCGACCCGGCGCGGGCCGCTGCCCGGCCATCCGGTCTGGCGGCTGCTGGGCCGGGCGGGGGCGTGGCTGGCCATCTGGGCGGGGCTGCTGCCGGTCTATCTGATCGTGCTGCCGGTGCTCTATGGCCTGCCGATCCTGGGCGGGCCGGGGGCGCTGATGATGCTGGGCCTGCCCTTCCTGCTGGCGGCCGGGTTTCTGGCGCAGCTGGTCGCGGCGCTGTTCCGGCGGGGCGAGGTCGTGCAGGTCGTGCTGCTGGCGCTCGGGATGCCGTTCTTCTTCCTGTCGGGCTTCGCTTGGCCGGTCGAGGCGATCCCGGCCCATCTCAACGCGCTGGCGCAGCTGATCCCGTCGACGGCGGCCATCGACGGGCTGGTGCGGGTCACGCAGATGGGCGCGACCCTGCCCGAGATCGCGCCCATCCTGTGGCATCTGTGGGCCTTGGCCGCGGGGCTGGGCCTCGTGGTGCTGGCGGTCGAGACGGTCAGCCCGTCACGGCCAGCAGCGCCAGATAGAGGACCGACGGCCCCATCAGACAGCCCAGCCCGGTGAAGAAGGTCGCCGTCATCGCGCCATAGGGCACCAGCCGCTTGTCGGTCGCGGCCAGCCCCCCGGCCACGCCGCTGGTCGTGCCCATCAGCCCGCCATAGGCCATGGCCGATTTCGGGTTGTTCAGCCCGATCAGCGGCGCGACCAGCGGCGTGCCGATCATCACCAGCACCGCCTTCAGCAGCCCCGCAGCGACCGACAGGGCGATGACCTCGGAACTGGCGCCCAAGGCGGTGCCGGTCACCGGACCCACGATATAGGTCGCCGCACCCCCGCCGATCGTCGCCATGCTGACCGCATCGGTATAGCCGAAGGCCGCCGCGATCGCCGCGCCCACCGCGAAGGACACCACGATTCCCAAGGCCAGCGCGCTGCCCCCCGCCGCGCCGGCCTTGCGGATCTCGCGCATGTCGACGCCGTAAGCGGTCGAGACGATGGCCAGGTCGCGCAGCATCGCGCCCCCCATCAGCCCGATCCCGGTGAACAGCGGCACATCCGCCAGCCCGCGGCTGCCCCCGGTCATCATGCCGCCGATCCAGGCCAGGATCAGACCGATGATGATGGCCACTGCCGATCCGTGCAGCCGACCCGCCGTCAGCCGGTCGGACAGCTGATAGGACAGCCACATGACGCCGCCCACGAACAGGAAGGCAAAGACCAGGCCGTTGCGGGCCAGAACCTCGACGATCATCTCCATGGATCAGCCCTCCTGCGCGGTCAGGGGCGGCAGCGGTTCGTCCTGGCCGCCGATGCGGGCCACGACCGAGACCAGCGCCCAGCAGGCGACGGTGGCGCCGATGCCCACCATGATCGCCAAGGGGCCGCCCGCCAGCGCGGCGACCACGTTCTGCTGGGCGGCCATCGCGACCACGATGGGGATGTACATGGCCGACCAGAACAGCACCCCCTGTTCGAAGGCCTGCGGCAGGCGGCCCGTCCGGCGCAGCCAGTCGGTCAGCAGGATCAGGAGCAGCATGGCGAAGCCCACGCCCCCCACATTCGACTGGACGCCCAACAGGACCCCCAGCAGGTCGCCCAGGATGACGCCCGCAAGATGACAGGCGGCCAAGGCCGCCACTCCGTAGATGATCATGTTCGTAAGCGGCGGCGCCGCCTCACCTGGTTTCAGCTTGACGGGTTGAAGTTCCAGGGCAGCAGGTCGTCGATCTTTGCCTGAGGATGGCTGGCTGCCACCGCTTCCAGGGTTGCCTTGAGGTAGGCGAAGGGTTCGACGCCGTTGACCTTTGCGGTGGCGATCAGGGATGCGATGCGCGCCCAGGATCGGCCACCCTCGTCATGGCCTGCGAAGAGCGCATTCTTTCGCGTCAGCGCGATCGGCCGGATCAGGTTCTCGACGTTGTTGGAGTCGATCTCGACCCGGCCGTCGCGCAAGAAGGTCTGCAACCCGCCCCAGTGACGATGGATATAGGCCAGCTTCTCCCCGAGGCGCGACCTCATCGATATGCGCCGACACTGCAGCTGCAGCCATTCCCCGAATGCGGCGATCAGCGGCGCACTGCGCGCTTGGCGGGCCGACAGCCGCTGGCCCGGGTCCATGCCACGGATCTCGGCCTCGATCCGGTAAAGCTCGGCTATTCGGCACAGGCCCTCGGCCGCGATCTTGGAGCCGTCGCGATCAAAGATCTCCTTCAGTTTTCGCCGGACATGCGCCCAGCAATAAGCGACGGTGATCGGTGCGCCGCCTGTCCGGGACGGACGCGTCAGACGGTTGTAGCCGGTATAGCCATCCAGCTGCAGGGTGCCGTCAAAGCCATGGAGGATGCGCTCTGCGGTTTCGCCCGCGCGGTCGGGCGCATAGGTGAAGACCACACCGGGCGGATCGCCCCCGCCCCATGAGCGGTCATCGCGCGCCAGGGCCCAGAGGTAGCCCGTCTTCGTCCGGCCTCGGCCAGGATCGAGCACGGGTGCCGTGGTTTCGTCCATGAACAGCTTGCTCGACGTCTTCAGGTGCTCTGTCAGCCGATCGACCACGGGACCGAGGTGGAAGGCGGCGGTGCCGACCCAATCAGCCAGCGTGCTGCGGTGAAGCTCGATGCCCGCGCGGGCAAGGATTTGGCTCTGACGATACAACGGCAGATGGTCCGCGTATTTGCTGACCAGCACATGCGCCAAGGCGCCCTCAGTGGGTAGGCCGCCATCGATCAGGTGTGCGGGTGCCGGTGCCTGGGTCACGCCCTCTGCACACCTGCGGCACGCATATTTTGGGCGCACGGTCACGATGACCCGCAGTTGCGCGGGCACGATATCCAGCCGCTCGGTCCGGTCTTCGCCGATGCGGTGCATCTCACCACAGCCACACGGACAGAGCAGACTGCTCGGCTCGATCACGCGTTCTACGCGGGGCAGGCTTTCCGGAAGATGCCCGCGATTGCGGCGGGCGGCCCGGCGCGGGGGCGTGCGGGGCGCAGTCTCCGCATCCTGCCGGGTCTCGGCCTCGGCCAACGCGGTTTCCAGATCCTCGAAAGCCAGCTGACGCTCGTCGTCGTTCAGCTTCTCGGAGCGTTTGCCATGCAAGACCTGGTTCAGCTCGGCGATCAGATGCTCCAGCCGCCGGTTGGTTTCCTGCAGCGCGTCCCGTTCCCTCAGCACGGCAAGAACAGCGGCGCGCTGGCTTTCGGGGATGGCGGACAGGTCGATGGACGGAGCGGCGGACATGAAGTCATCATACCCTGATCCGACTGTAGTTGAACGCTTTTATTGCATTCAGGTCATTCTGAAACGGCTGGCTTTGGGGTTTCCAGAGGTCGGACCCGCCGCCAGTCGAGGCCGGCAAAAAGCGCCTCGAACTGCGTTCGGCTCAAGGTCATGGCCCCGTCCCGGATGGCCGGCCAGGTGAAGCTGTCGGCCTCAAGGCGCTTGTAAGCCATCACCAGCCCGCTGCCGTCCCAGAACAGGATCTTCAGCCTGTCGGCGCGCTTCGAGCGGAACACAAAGATCGTGCCGGTGAAGGGGTCTTCCGCCAGCATCGACTGCGCCAAGGCTGCCAATCCGTCGTGCCCCTTCCTGAAGTCCACCGGCTTGGTCGCCACCAGGATCCGCATGCCCTGCGACGGCATCAGCACGGCGCGGCTCCAAGAGCACGGACAATCTCGGCCAGCCGAACGGCGGGCGTGTCCGCGGCCAGCTCAAGCCTCACCTCCCCGATAATGATCCTGATCCCCTCGTCTGCAGCGCGCCCGTCGTAGGAATGGACAGCAGGCGGTGTATCGCAAACCACCAGCGAGGCAAAGACCGGCTCTTCGGCCAAGATGGCTGGCAGCACCAGCTTACCCTGCTTGGCCAGCCGCCGCCACGCCGATACCTGGTTCGGCTGCACTCCATAGTGATCCGCCACTGCGTTTACCGTGGCCCCCGGCTGCAGTGTATCGGCGACCACCCGAGCCTTCACCTCATCCGGCCACCGCCGATGACCAGAGGCATAAATCTCCACGCCCAGGGAGGTGAGAAACGAATTCTTGGCACACATTGCGAAACGCACTCCCCATCAGCCGATGAAAAGGACTTCGCAGCAGCGCGTCAGCCACGCAACGTGGGGTTCAGACGCCGCTTAC
>NZ_JXYF01000182.1:0-5807 GCF_000967735.1 Paracoccus sp. S4493 | reverse complement strand
GACATCAGGCGGTTGTGCGTGCCCATGCCCGGATGGCGCCCGCCCGGTTCCAGCGTCAGGCCGCGACCGGCCAGCCACGCCGCCCCTTCGTCCAGGGTGCGGGCGGCGATGGCCACGTGATCGAAGGCCAGGCTCACCCGCGATGGGCGCCCGCGGCCAGGTCGCGGACGAAGGCCAGGATTTCCGGGACGGGGCGACCCTCGCCGATCTGCTTGACGATGGCGCTGCCGACGACGCAGCCGTCGGCGACGGACGCGATCGCCTCGGCCGCCTCGGGGGTCGAAATGCCAAAGCCCACGACCACCGGCAGGCCGGCGGCGGCGCGGATGCGCGCGACCTCGGGGGCGACGTCGGCGGCATTGGCAGCGGCCGCGCCGGTGATCCCCGTGACGCTGACGTAATAGACGAAGCCCGTGATGTTCCTGACCACCGCAGGCAGGCGGCGGTCGTCGGTCGTCGGCGTCGCCAGGCGGATGAAGTTCAGCCCCGCGGCCGTGGCTGGCACGCAGAGTTCGGAATCCTCCTCGGGGGGCAGGTCGACGACGATCAGGCCGTCGATCCCCGCCTCGACCGCATCCGTTAGGAACTGGGTCACGCCGCCCTTTCGAGCATAGATCGGGTTGTAATAGCCCATCAGCACGATGGGCGTCGTGGTGTCGTCGCGCCGGAATTCGCGCACGATGTCCAGCGTGCGGCTGACGCTGCCGCCCTGGGCCAGGGCACGCTGACCCGCCGCCTGGATCGTGCTGCCATCGGCCATCGGGTCGGTGAAGGGCATGCCCAGTTCGATGATGTCCACCCCCGCGTCGGGCAGGCCGCGCATGATCTGCAGCGCGGTCGCATCGTCGGGGTCGGATGCCATCATGTAGGCCACGAAGGCCTTCTTGCCCTGGGCCTTGAGCGCCGCAAACCTGTCGTCGATTCTGGTCATGTCCGTCCCTGCATTCTTTGGCACAATCCCTAGCGCGCATGGGGGGTGGGTGCAATCTCCGGGCGCGGGTCGGGCGCGGGCCGGGCCAAGGCTGGACTTGGCCGCGCGGGGGGCGTAACAGGCGCGGGATATTCAGACGGGAAAGGGTGCTGTCATGGGCTTTCGAATGGGGATCGTGGGCTTGCCGAACGTGGGCAAGTCGACGCTGTTCAACGCATTGACGAAAACCGCCGCCGCACAGGCCGCGAACTTCCCGTTCTGCACCATCGAGCCCAACGTGGGCGAGGTCGCAGTCCCCGACCCGCGGCTGGACACCCTGGCCGCCATCGCGGGCAGCAAGCAGATCATCCCGACGCGCATCACCTTCGTGGACATCGCGGGCCTGGTGAAGGGCGCCAGCAAGGGCGAAGGCCTGGGCAACCAGTTCCTGGCCAACATCCGCGAGACGGACGCCATCGCCCATGTGCTGCGCTGCTTCGAGGATGGCGACATCACCCATGTCGAGGGCCGCGTCGACCCGCTGGCCGATGCCGACGTGATCGAGACCGAGCTGATGATCGCCGACATGGAATCGATCGAGCGTCGCCTGGCCAACCTGTCGCGCAAGCTGAAGGGCGGGGACAAGGACGCGCTGGATCAGGACCGCCTGCTGCGCCAGGCGCTGGCCGTGCTGAACGAGGGCCGCCCGGCGCGCACCATTTCCGTTTCCGACGACGACCGCCGCGCATGGGACATGCTGCAGCTGCTGACCGCAAAGCCCGTGCTGTTCGTCTGCAACGTGGCCGAGGACGAGGCCGCCAACGGCAATGCCCTGTCCGAGAAGGTCCGCGAGATGGCCGAGGCGCAGGGCGCGGGCCATGTCGTGATCTCGGCCCGGATCGAGGAGGAGATCAGCCAGCTGGACGCCGAGGAGGCGCAGATGTTCCTGGGCGAGATGGGGCTGGAGGAGCCTGGCCTGGACCGGCTGATCCGCGCCGGATACAGCCTGCTGGGTCTGCAGACCTATTTCACCGTGGGCCCCAAGGAGGCCCGCGCCTGGACCATCACCAAGGGCACCCTGGCCCCGCAGGCGGCGGGCGTGATCCATGGCGATTTCGAGAAGGGCTTCATCCGGTCGGAAACCATCGCATATGACGACTATGTCGCCGGCAAGGGCGAGGCCGGGGCGCGCGAGGCGGGCAAGCTGCGCGTCGAGGGCAAGACCTATGAGGTCAAGGACGGGGACGTCCTGCACTTCTTGTTCAGCGGCTGATGAGGAAAGGCGGGCCAGGCGGCCCGCCTTGTTCGTTCAGGAATAGGTCAGTTCGGTCGCCTTGCCGCGGAAGACCGTGTAGGCCAGCACCGAATAGGCGATGATGACCGGCAGGACGATCAGCGCGCCCACCAGGATGATGATCAGCGCCTCGGGTGCGGCGGCGGCCTGATAGATCGTCATCTGTTCGGGGACGACATAGGGGTAGAAGCTGTATGCCAGCCCCCCGAACGCCAGGACGAACAGCGCCGTGGTCAGGGCGAAGGGCGTCCAGGCCATGCGGTCGTTCTCCATCGGCAGCACGTGCAGCACCCGCCACAGGGTCGCGATCAGCACCACCGACAGGATCGGCAGGGGGGCCAGGATCGCGAATTCGGGCCAGCTGAACCATTTGTCCCAGATGCGGGCACTGACCAGGGGCGATGCGGCCGAGATCGCGGCGATGCCCGCCACCAGCCCCCAGATGCCGCGCCGTGCCCACAGGATCGCCTTGGCCTGCAGGACGCCCTCGGCCTTGCCGATCAGCCAGGTCGCACCGATGACGCTGAACCCCACCGTCAGGAACACCGCCGTCAGCAGCGCAAACGCGATGTTGATCCAGCTGAGCTGCAGCCCGGTGACATAGAGGCCCAGCATGAACCCCTGCGCCAGGGTCGAGGCCAGGCTGCCCGCGAAGAACGCCCGGTTCCACGCGGCGCGGTGACGGGTCGGGGCCTTGGCGCGGAACTCGAACGCGACGCCGCGCAGGATCAGGCCGATCAGCATGACCGTCACCGGCAGGTAAAGCGCGGTCAGGATCACCCCGTGCGCCACCGGGAAGGCCACCAGCAGCAGGCCGATGGCCAGGACCAGCCAGGTCTCGTTCGCGTCCCAGAAGGGACCGATCGAGGCGACCATGCGGTCGCGTTCCGACGGGATGGCGAAGGGGAACAGCAGTCCCACCCCCAGGTCGAAGCCGTCCAGGACGACATAGACCAGGATAGAGATGCCCATCAGCATCGCGAAGACGAAGGGCAGCCAGATGAACGGATCACCAAAGAGGTGCATGATCTACTCCGCAGGTTGCAGGGCGCGCACGCCCGCGTCGGGGGTGGGCAGGTCTGGGGTCAGCGGGTCGTGGCGTGCGGCGCGGCGCGCCAGATAGGTCAGCGTGCCCAGATAGGCGGCCATCAGGACCGCATACACCAGAAGGTAGGCGACCAGGCTGGAGGCGACCATGCCGCCGGTGACGGGGCCGACCGCCTCCTTGGTCGTCAGGACGCCCGTGACCAGCCAGGGCTGACGCCCGATCTCGGTCACGTACCAGCCCGCAAGCGTGGCGATCCAGCCCGAGAAGCCCATCGCGGCAAAGGCATAGATCCAGGCGCGCGGCAGGCCTTCGACCCCGCGGCCGCGGCGCATGAACCACAAGGCCGACCAGGACAGGGCCAGCATCGCCATGCCCATGCCCACCATGATCCGGAAGCTGAAGAAGACCGGGGCCACGGGCGGGTGTTCGGGGGTGCCGTCGGCGGCCACGAAATCGTTCAGGCCCGGCACCTCGCCCTCCAGGCTGTGCGTCAGGATCAGGGATGCGACGTTGGGGATGGCGATCTCCATCCGGTTCTCGCGCGCCTCCTGATCGGGCAGGGCGAAGAGGACCAGCGGCACGTTGCCCTGCGTCTCCCAGTTGCCCTCCATCGCGGCGACCTTGGCGGGCTGGTGTTCCAGCGTGTTCAGGCCGTGCATGTCGCCGGCATAGATCTGCAGCGGGATCAGCACCGCGCCAAGCGTCGCGCCAAAGCGCAGCGTGGCACGCACTTCGGCCCCCCGGTCGCCCCATATCCAGCGCAGCGCCGAGATGCCCGCGATGAGGAAAGCCACCGTCAGCCCCGAGGCCAGCAGCATGTGCGTGAGTCGGTAGGGCAGCGACGGGTTGAAGATGATCGCCATCCAGTCGGTCGCGTGGACCACGCCGTCGATCACCTCATAGCCCGCGGGCGTGTGCATCCAGCTGTTCAGGACCAGGATCCAGAAGGCCGACAGCGTGGTGCCGAACGCCACAAGGAAAGTCGCGGTCGTGTGCAGCCAGCCCGGCACGCGACGAAAGCCGAAGAGCATGATGCCCAGGAAGGCGGCCTCGAGGAAGAAGGCGGTCAGCACCTCATAGGCCAGAAGCGGCCCGGCGATGTTGCCGACGCTTTCCATGAAACCGGGCCAGTTGGTGCCGAACTGGAACGACATGGTGATGCCCGACACGACGCCAAGCGCGAAGGACAGGGCAAACACCTTCACCCAGAAGCGATAGGCATCCATCCATTTTTCGTCGCCCGTGCGGTTGAAGCGCAGCTTGAAGAACAGCAGCACCCAGCCAAGCGCGATCGTGATGGTCGGGAACAGGATATGGAACGAGATGTTCGCGGCAAATTGAATCCGCGACAGAATCAGCGGGTCCATGGGTTCAGCCTTTCGATTGAGGTTTGCTGCGGCGGATCGGGATCAGCTTGCCCGCGCCGTCGACAAGGCGGCCAAGACGGGCGCCCATGTTCATCAGCGCGACCAGGCGCTCGGTCTCGAACCGGGCCAGGTCATCGTGGAACCGCGTCATCTGTTCGATCAGCTGGCGCAGTTCGGCGATGCGGGCGTGGGCTGCGCGGTCAGACGGGTCAGGTTCGGCCATCGACAGTTCACGCAGCTTGGTCAGCGTCGGGTCGATCTCGCGCTTGCGCCGTTCGTTGATCAGCGTGCGCACGATCTCCCACAGGTCGTCGGGCGTGGTGAAGAATTCGCGCCGGTCGTCCTGCTGATGGCGCAGGCGCACCAGGTTCCAGCTTTGCAACTCCTTGAGCGCCATCGACACGTTCGAACGGGAGAAGCCCAGGGCGGCGACGATGTCGTCCGCACACAGCGGCTCATCCGCCAGGAACAGCAGGGCATAGACCTGACCGACGGTTCGGTTGATGCCCCACCGCGATCCCATTTCACCGAAATGCAGGATGAATTCCTGCCGCAAGGCCGACACTGACATTCGCTTGTTCCCGTCATTTCAGAAATTACTGAAAATAACATAGAGCAAGCGGCGCGCTGGCATAGCGGGCAGGTTGTCGCATCCGCATATGAAAAAGCCCCCGCCTTTTCGGGCGGGGGCGTCAAGTCAGTCTGTCCGGGTCGTCAGTTGGCGATGACTTGGCAGGGCTGCGACCGGCTTTGCATCCGCTCGCATGCCAGTTCGGCATGGCCCTTGGAGAGGTTTCCGAACTGCGGCTCGAACCCGCGATTGGTGTTGGCGACGTGCCGGCGCGCCGCGCCGAACAGGTTGCCGTCCTGCAGGGCCAGACGCAGCAGCAGCCGGTCAGCCTCGGCCTGAGAGGTGTAGCGGCCCAAGCTGACGCCCCAGTTGCGGCCGCTGTCGGTGGGACGGCGCACGACCTCCAGTGCCTCGGGCGCGCTCAGGTCGCCTTCGCCCATCGCGGCCAGGATCACGGTTTCGGACCGCGGCTTGGGCGCCCTAGAGCTGTCCAGCGACAGGGTGCCGGGGGCCGCCTGCATCTGCGGTTCCGGGGCGGGCGCGGCTGCGGGCTCGGGCTGGGCGACGGCGGCGATGCTGGCCGTGCGCCGGGGCGAGGGTGCAGGGCGCGCCGATCC
>NZ_JXYF01000181.1:0-4239 GCF_000967735.1 Paracoccus sp. S4493 | reverse complement strand
CAATGAGTCTGGACCCTAGGCACAAGGTCCAAACGTCGACGAGATAGACAACAAGGGATTACCACGCACACCGCTTGGCGCGGCCTCAAGCAATGCATGTTCTGCGTCTTAAGCCGTCATGCACGGCCGGATCTGGGACTGGACGACATGACTATGGTGCTGGCGCAGTCGGAGCGTGTCGGGACACGCCTGTTCGGGGGTCAAACCTTACCCCTAGCTGAAGCATGATCAGCAAGAGTATATCAGGTTGAAGATGTCCGCAGCTTGAAGTTAACACTCACTTTGAAGGCGTAGTGGAGCTGTCAGCCGTCATTTATCAGGCAGACGGCAACCTGCCGGTGGGTCGATTACCGCCAGTTGGCTACTCCTCTCTTACCGACCTCGAAAACCACTGCCCACGAGCGATTAGCCGCTACAGCATTTCTCAGTGGGAACTGCAGAGCTATGAACTCCTTTTTCTCTCATATACCCATACCGTTATAACGATGAGAATTTAAGTATGAACATATCACGATTTGACCCGGTGGTTCTCGTTGTCGAGGATCAGGGCCTTTTGCGCATGACGGCGGTCTCGATCATGGAAGATGCAGGGTTCGAGACGATAGAGGCCAAGAACGCGGAAGAAGCCTTGATTTTGCTAAGACGCTATCCTGACATTCTGGTCGTGTTCACGGATATCGACTTGAACGCTGAGAAAGACGGGATCTGGCTTGCTGAACAGATCAACAAGGAATGGCCGAAAATCGATGTCATTGTGACGTCGGCGTACCCAAGACCAAGGAGCTACAATCCTGACAACGTCATCGCCTACTACGAGAAGCCTTACACCGAGAAAGATCTGATCAATCAGATCCAGAAGGCGGTTTTTGGGTCGAGGCGTTTGGTCGCTCCATTGCCGAGCTCGTAATGGCACCGGACGTCGGCCGGTTACAGCTGTCCTTGCGAACCTTGGTGGACCCACGCTGATTTCAGGCTGATGGAGATGGCGATGCACGACGACCAAATGTACCGCGCCAATCGGTAAGTGACACAACCTTACATACTGTGTTCACTGCACTGTCCGCAAGCCACCGCGTCGGCCAGTCCGGCCCGGAAGCGATGTAGCAGGACAGGCACCCGTACTTATGCGGGTTCATTTTATCGAGTTCGTTCCCACATTCATCGCAGAACCGGTAAGCGCACATCCGCCGAGAATCTCCATTTTGAGCAACTTCTTGCTTAACGCAGCTTTACTAATGGATCCATAATTATACTGCACAAATGTGGCCGGAGTGTCTGAGTGGGTAAGTTTGTCACAGAATTTAGGCAGGTACGCGGTGATACGATCCAGGACTCACGATCACTAGCTTACGATGGCGGCCAAGCCGCGGACCTAGAGGAAGCGGATCGGGCAAAGCTCGTAGCGTGTGGCAATTCGCCTCCAGTTCTGCAGTAAGGGTTAAAGTTGAGGCGGCTATGACAGGCACCGTGGTTGCAGTTGCGAAGGCCAAGGGGCATCGCTTCTCAAAAAATCTGGCACTCGAAATCTTACTTCTGGAAGGTCTCGGCGTTGCGGGAGATGCGCATCAGGGATCGACTGTGAAGCACCGCTCCGGCGTTGCCGCGGATCCCATGCAGCCCAACCTGCGCCAGGTCCACCTGATCCAGTCGGAGCTTTTCAAAGAGCTTGCAGATCAAGGCTTCGGCATTCAGCCCGCCGACTTGGGGGAGAATATCACAACCGCGAACCTTGACCTCCTCTCTCTCCCGGAGGGAGCCGTTCTGCGTATCGGTCCTGATGTGCAGTTGGTCGTGACGGGCTTGAGAAACCCCTGCTCACAGATCGACAAATTCCAGAAAGGTCTCATGAAGGCGGTTCTCGACAAGGGCGCAGACGGACGTCTTGTCCGAAAGACCGGGATCATGGCGGCCGTCAAAGCTGGCGGCGTTGTCAGAAAAGAGGACGAGATCGAGGTGATATACCCACCCCTGCCCTACAAACCGCTGAAACCTCTTTGAAGTTGCCCGGGCACAACGTAGCCGGGATTGAGGAAAGGCATCAGAACTGTCGATCGGACAGCATCCTTGTTTGCGCCTGAAACCTCACTGCTATCATCTGTCTAGATGGCGCCGTAGTAACGGCAATACGAAGCGGGTTGGATAATGTGAACGCAGATTGCTGTTCTTTTGGCTCTCGTGATGACCACCGGATGCGCGGCTGGTTCTGGTGCAGTGGTTCAGAGCGCCGGTCCCAACGATCTCCTGAAGCTTTGCGAAGGCCCGGGCCTCGGCCACGCCATCATAATCGGCCTGCCCGACGGAACGCGCCTCACCCGTCGGAGCTGCCTGACAAATGACGGTAAGGTCTGGTGTCGGATCTCGCTTGCCGACAGGCCGAGTGTATCGGGCTACGTTTCAGCGGACTATCTGGCGCCACGCTGACGGAGATACTTGCCCATCGCTGACGACGGAGGAAGCGTATCCGATCATGACCTCGACCTCCGCAATGAGCGAGCACGCGACATGTTTGGACTGATGCGGCCTGATAAGGTAATCATTCCCGATCGCATCCGCCCGGTCGCGGATGGTAGCAAGCTAAAGTCAGATCCGGCAAAGCGTCCAGACATCCTGGACGTGGGCCAGAGTTGATACGCTATCTCTGGCGTGAGACCGGATCGCCATTCCACGGCGGTGAGCTGATCCCGCCGTGTCGGGCACGAGACTATTGTCCGGAAACGTCAGGATGCAGCGTCCATCACTGTTCGGGTTCGCATGATCAGCTTGAAGTCTCCACCTGTCCATCCTGATTCACCGGCCTCGCCAGACCATCAAGTTCCTTGCGCAGCGCATCCGCCTGACTGTCCGTGATCTGGCAGGCAGAGTTGACCTGATCGGAAACAGCCCAGACTGAAGCCTGCAACGCTTGACCGGCAGGCGTCAGCTCGACAAGGACCCGGCGTTTATCCAGCAGGTCACGCTTCCTCGCGATCAGCCCGGACTGCTCCATGCGCTTGAGGAGAGGCGTGGTCGTGCCGGTATCAAGGCCAAGCTTGGCGCCGATCTTGCCCACCGAGCCCGGAGACGTTTCGAGCAGCTCGAGGATCACCAGGTATTGGGGAAAAGTAAGACCGAGCGGCTCGAGGAACGGCCTGTGCATCCGCATGACCCGGTTCGCCGCCCCGTGGAGTGCGAACGAGAGTTGCTTGTCGACCTGGCGGCGGGCGTCGCTTTTCCGGCTCATTTGATCCCTAGCTTAAATTGATGGGGTGTTTTTCGATACGATAGCATTTCGGGCTCGGTCGAAGCCTTCCCGTAGATCTGTATGCTGACCCCTAGAATGAAAGTAAGCGTCCGGTCTGACTGCCCTGCCGCGTGGTGAGCGTGGGAGATAGTGTCCGCTATAGATGGTGGACACTATGGTGCGAGCGTGGCGCGTCGGACAAAGCGGCTTTGGACGGACGAAGAGAAGCGGTCGATCTGCCTGCAGACGACGGCTCCGGGCGTTTCGGTTGCGCAGGTGGCGCGCCGTTATGCGGCGAACGCCAACATGGTGTTCAAGTGGCTGCGCGATCCGCGTTATGCCCCTGAGACAACGGCAGTGGCGGCTACCCCTGCCTTCCTGCCCGTGGAGATCATAGACCATGTCAGGAAGGATGATCTGGTTGTGACCAGCGAGCCGACACGTCCACAGGAACTGATCGAAGTCGAGCTTGCGGGCGGTCATCGGATGCGCATCACCGGCAGCTACGATCCTGAGGCGCTGGCGCGGCTGATCCTGGGGCTGACAGCATGATCCCGGTGCCAGTCAGCACGCGGGTCTGGCTGGCGGCCGGGGTGACGGACATGCGCAAGGGCTTTGCGGCACTGGCCGCGCAGGCCGAGGCTGTGCTGAAGCAGGACCCGTTTGCCGGGCATCTGTTCGTCTTCCGCGGCCGTCGCGGCGACTTGGTCAAGGTGATCTGGTGGGATGGCCAGGGGGCCTGCATGTTCATGAAGCGGCTGGAACGGGGCCGGTTCGTCTGGCCCGCGGCCAAGGAGGGCAAGGTGGCACTGACGCCGGCGCAGTTGTCGATGCTCCTGGAGGGGATCGACTGGCGGACCCCGGAACGGACGTGGCGACCCCTTGCCGCGGGATAGTCAGCCAGTCGTGCAATCAATGATTCCCACAAGGAATACAGTGGGATAAACTGCGTGTATGCTCGATCAAGCCTTCACCCTGCCGGAAGACCCCGAGGAGCTGCGCAGCTTCACTGCGCGGCT
>NZ_JXYF01000180.1:0-5982 GCF_000967735.1 Paracoccus sp. S4493 | reverse complement strand
CCACTTGGGGAATGTATGTTACAAGCCTTACCCAGATCATTATCAGCGCTGGAGACAACAGGTTGGGAGGTTGAGATTTGGCGGACTTGGGCCTGCAAAGCTTAACGAACAACTGACGGTCGATCCTAATAACGACGCTTGGCTGGAATCAACCGGTCGAGATCCTATAATTTTTTTTGGTGATACGTCGCTCAGGGCAGGAACTGACTACCTCCTTCGTATAGAAATAGAGAGCGAGGTGAACAGCATTGCACAGCTTTTCATTGGGCAGACAGGGGGCGAGCATACTTTCTTCGAAAAGTGCTCGATATCTAGGCATGTATCGGTTGGGCCAAATGCCTTGGAATTCACTGTTTCTGCGGGAGGTCGCAACCAGCAACTACGCTTTGATCCGTTGAAATGTCCTGGGCGGTTTCGGATTACGGCAATGGAACTAATTACAATAAAGCCATGACTGCGGCAGGTACCTTACATCCCTCACCTCCTCGCAATGTCAAAACTAGTGGCACTTTTCGCTGATAGCACACCGATCGGTTCGCAACCACTGGTGGTATCGGGTATGTAGATGATATGGGGCAGTATGCATGACGCTTTGTCCGGCCCGATTGGGTTCGTCCACCGTCCTGCACAACCGACGACACGCGGCCGCCCTCCCCCGACCGCCGCCTAGAGGAGCCCTGACCGGTGCCTAGAGATACCCCGGACCTGACCCTGCCCACACACCCCGACCGTCCTTCCGACGCGTTCGCGCTGATTGTCCATGTCTGGCATCTGGACACGTTGGACGACCTATCCGCGGCCTGCGAGAACTTTCCCGCTGAGGCTGATCGGTTCGTGACTTTCGCCGACAGCCTCTCGCCCGAGGACTGTCAGCGCATCTCCGACAGCTTTGCTGGTGCGCAGCTGGTAGCGGTGCGAAATTTGGGCCAGGATATCGGCGCGCTGATGCAGCTGATGGACCAGGTTGATCTGAGCCGCTACAGCTTTGTCTGCAAGATCCATTCAAAGAAGGGCCCTAAGATGCCCGAAGCTTGGCGGCGTACGTTGCTGAGCGGTGTACTGGGATCGCTTCCGCAAGTCGAACGGATCGTGACAGGGTTCCGAAACGATCCGCAGGTGATGTTGGCAGGTGCGCGGCAGTTGTTCCTCTATGGCCCGGCCTACTTGGAGGCCACGGGCGATGATATCCGGACGCTGGCCGAACCTATGCTGGAGGGGTTCGATCTGCGCAACGAGAGCTGGGGCTTCATTGCGGGTCGCTGCTTTTGGATTCGCACCGACATCCTACGGCGTCTCAAGGCACTGAAAATTAAATTGGAGCACGACGGAGAGGGCGATGACATCGCAACCGTTGCGGTGTTCGAACGTCTGTTCGGGTTGGCAGTCGCAGCTTCAGGCGGCACGGTGCTGCTAACTGATCAGCGCGACGATAGCGCGCTACCGCAGCGTATATCTGGCTTTCCGACAACGCTGCCACGCGAGTCAATGTCAATAACGCAGACGCTGTCCGACCTGGAGGCCGCGCGTAGTCGTTTTCAACGCAACCGCCGACTACCGAAGCGTCGCCGAGTGGCGGTATTTGCCAGCTACAGCGGCGACGGCACGCTGCCTCCGCAGGTTCGCCCCTATTTAGAGGGGCTCCGGTCCCTCGTTGACCACATTGTGGTAGTCTGTGACAACAACATTGGCCCTGTCCGGCGTGCGGCACTGGCAGGGCTGGCAGATCATGTCATCGCCGAGCGGCACGGCGAGTATGATTTCGGCTCGTACAAGCGCGGCGTGGCCTGGGCGCGGCAGGAGGGTTGGCTAGATGAGGCTGACGATCTTATCCTGTGCAATGACAGCTGCTTCGGCCCTGTAGGCAGCTTTGCCCCGATGTTCGAGCGCATGGATGCTCGTCATTTGGATTTCTGGGGCGCAACGGACAGCCGTGAATTTCATCCCCATCTGCAAAGTTTCTTCGTGGTGCTGGGCTGGCATGTGTTCCAGTCGCAGGTCTTCCGTGGCTTTCTAGATGGAGTGACGAAGCAGCCCAATGTCCAAGAGGTCATCCTAAAATATGAGATTGGTCTAACTAGAACGTTGGAAAAGGCAGGCTTTCGATGGGGAGCAATGGTCGAGAATTGCCTTGAGGGTGTGCATCCCGCCGACCCAACTTATCGCAACATCGCCGAACACCCGATCAGAGCGATGGAGATGGGCCTGCCATTGGTCAAAGCTAAGGCGCTGCTGCAGACCCAAAGCAATGCCGAAGGCATTGACCGTACCCTTCGATGGCTGCACCAAAACGCGCCTGCGATCTTCGAAGTCGCCGTGGCGGACTTTTCTATCGGACGCTTTGTTGATGCAGATCAGACCGGCTTTTCGATCATTATGCCGACACGCAACCGATCGTGGTGCATTAGCGCGGCGATCGGTTCGGCGCTTCGCCAGACGCATCAAAATTTCGAGCTCATCATCGTAGATGACGGCTCTGACGACGACACGGCAGAGGTCGTAAGACGCGATTTCGGAGCTCAGTTGGACAGCGGCACTATCCGCTATGTCAAGCTCGACGCGCCGATAGGTGTCTGTGCAGCGCGCAATGTTGGGCTTGCCCATGCACGGCACGACTGGGTCGCCTATCTCGACAGCGACAACCAGTTGCGCCCAAATTTCCTGAGCGTGATGGCAAATTCGATCATCGAACGCCCAGACCGAGACTGCTTTTATGGCCAAATCATATTTGTTGAAACCGGTAGGGTCATTGGCCGTCCCTATCTGCGTAAGGAAATGATTGGGGGTAACTATATCGACTTGGGGGTGTTCGTGCATCGCCGCTCGCTAGTTCAGCGGTTTGGCGGGTTCGACCTAGATCTGCGGCGGCTTGTCGATTGGGATCTGATCCTGCGCTATACTGCTCATCAAGAGCCCGTGTTCTTGCCGCGCGTCTTCCTCGATTACAGCGATGACAAAGAAGGACAAGGCTCTGATCGCATATCGGTGCGGGAATCCTTTCTGCGCGCCAAGGTGGCGGTGCATAGCAAGCATTCGCCGCGTCCCACAGTCTCGACTGCAATCCTCAGCTACAACCATCAAGAATTCATCGTAGAGGCAATCGAAAGCGCTCTAGAACAACGCGGTGATTTCACGCATGAGATCTTGCTGGCTGATGACGGATCATCAGACGGGACGGCGCGGATTATGGCGCGCTATGCCGCGCGTTACCCGACTCGCATCCGCAACATTAGCACCGGTCGCAATCTGGGCGTCTCGGCCAATTATCAGCATTGCTTCCGCGAGGCAGCGGGCAATTCCGTGGCCATTCTGGAGGGTGACGACTATTGGATCGATCCGGAGAAAAATGCCCGCCAAGCCGATTTCTTGGCAAGTCATGCTGAGGCGGGTGCCGTCTTCTCTCGGATCGAGCTGTTCGACATGGCCAAGAACAGCCGCCGGGTACTCAAACGTCAAGACAAGCTGCCGCCACTGCTGACCGGAGCGCACTTCACGAAGGATCAGAACCTCAACCTTATCGTGAACTTCTCATCGATGATGTTCCGGCGTAGCATCCTGCTCGGCCTACCCTCTTCAATCTATCATCCGCGCTTGAGCGAGATCGCCCTAGCTTTTTATCTCGACAGGATCGGAAAGATCGGATTTGTCGACAAAGTGATGGGGGTGTATCGCCTTAATCCATCCAGCGTTTGGACAGGAGCGGATCAAATGGGGAAACTGGAGCAGGCGATTGCCACCCGCAGGGGTGCGCTGGCCGTCGCGCGTCCCGTCCATCACGATATCATTCGTAAAAGAATGCTGGAGAAACAGCAGCAGCTTCAGGTCATGAAGGTACAAAACCCGCAGACCATAATTGGGCAGAGTATATGATGACCGACGTATCGACAACGGACCGCCCCGGTAAGGTGGCGGTCGTCGTCTTGGGAATGCACCGTTCAGGAACCTCGTCTTTGGCGGGGATGCTGGACGGGCTGGGTTGTCGCGGACCAAAGACCCCGATCCCTGCCAGTCCGACGAATTCGGCGGGGCATTTCGAATCTGCGCCGGTTGTGGCTCTTAACGACGCGATCTTGAATGCCTTAGGGTCGCGGTGGGACGATTGGCGCCCGCTTCGCCCCAATGCACATCTCTCGCCCCGCTTTGCAGAGTTCCATGACAAGGCCCGTACCCTGCTGCAGGAAGAATATGGTAATGGGTCGCTAATATATCTTAAGGATCCGCGCCTCAGCATGCTGCTGCAGTTCTGGCAGGGGGTCCTGGACGCAGAAGACTATCGTTGCGTCTATCTACATACCCATCGTAGCCCCTCTGAGATCGCCGCATCGTTACAGCAGCGTAACGAGATCGACCCCGCCCTGTCGTTACTGATTTGGCTGTCACAAGTGTTGCAGGCCGAGCGTCATAGTCGCGGGCAAGTGCGCCACTTCACCTCCTACGAAGTACTACTGCGCGATCCGGCTGCAGTGGCCGAGGCGGTCGAGACTGCCTTCGGCTTTCCTTGGCCACGCCCGGCAGAGGCCGGAGCAGCGCGTGTGAACCGTGCGCTGCGCCACTACGACAACGGCGCACGAGCGGTTCTTGAAGATACCCGCGTGCCTGGACTGATCCGCCAGACGCTGGAGATCTTTGAGCGGTGGGGCGCCCAAGGCGAGCAGGCTGAGGATCACGCCCGGCTGGACAAGATTAGCGCTGAATTCGAAGAGGCCGACAGGTTGTTTTCAGGGGCCATGCAGGCCCTTAGCAGCCGATCGGCGCAGCTAGCTCCGACTCGCGCCCGCGAAGAGGCGCTTAAAGCCGAAAAGGCCATACTTGAAGCGCGCCTAACCCAATCTACCGAGGATAAAGCCATGTTAGACGAGCACCTGACTCAGATCACCCATGCCCGCGACGAGGCCTTGCGGGATCGCGATGCCGCCCGCCAAGCCCAAGCCGAGGCCGAGGCCCATCAAGTTCGCCAGCTGCACGAGCTAGACATGCTTACGGATCGCCTGATCGACCGCGATGCCACCCTGGCCGTGATACGTCGCGAGACCCTTGAAGTAGCGAACCGGGCTAAGCAACTAGAACAAGAGGCCGCCCGCGTGAAGGCCGAGCAACAGGAGAGTACCGCCGCCGCCGAGTTGACGCGACAGCAGCTGGCGCAGTCTAAAAAGGAGATTGAGGCACTGCGCGGCCAACTAAGGGCGCAACGTCAGGAATTCCTCTCTAGCACATCTTGGCGCATTAGCGCTCCGGTTCGCGCCTTTGGCCGTCTAGTCAGACGGCACTGATCCATATAACCGAGCGGGCTATGTCACTACTGGGCAGAGGGCGCAGACTATTGCGCCTTCCGCGTTTTTTTACGGCGCTGACTGAAGCTTCGTAGCTTTAATCGCCGCCGAACAGGTCGCGGGTGAACACCCGGTCGGCCACGTCCTGCAGGTCCGGGGTCAGGCGGTTCGCCACGATCACGTCGGCGCGCGCCTTGAAGTCAGTCAGATCGCGGATCACCTCGGACCCGAAAAACCGTGCGTCGGGCAGGGCGGGTTCGAACACGACAACCTCGATCCCCTTGGCCTTCAGTCGCTTCATGATGCCTTGGACCGCGGATTGGCGGAAATTGTCGGACCCGGCCTTCATCACCAGGCGATGGATGCCCACCACCTGCGGCCTGCGCGCCAGGATGGCGTCGGCGATCACGTCCTTGCGGGTCCGGTTCGCCTCGACCACCGCGGCGATCAGGTTCTGGGGCACGTCGTTGTAGTTCGCCAGCAGCTGCTTGCTGTCCTTGGGCAGGCAGTAGCCGCCATAGCCGAAGGACGGGTTGTTGTAATGGGCGCCGATGCGCGGATCCAGCCCGACACCCTGGATGATCTGGCGGCTGTCCAGGCCAAGCGACAGGGCATAGCTGTCCAGCTCGTTGAAATAGGCCACGCGCAGGGCAAGATAGGTGTTCGCGAACAGCTTGATCGCCTCTGCCTCGGTCGAGCCGGTCAGCAGGACCGG
>NZ_JXYF01000179.1:0-920 GCF_000967735.1 Paracoccus sp. S4493 | reverse complement strand
ACCGTGAAGCCGCCCACCAGCACCAGCACCGCCACCACGCCCGCGATGATCGGGCCGCGCACCGGCCAGCGCCGGTCGCCCGAGGCCGCGCGTGTCCGACCGCGGCTCATGCGACGCCCCCGCCCTGGCCCGAGGTCTGGGCCTGACGGATCTGGGCCGAATTCTGCACCATCTGTTCCAGCACCTTGTCACGCGGGCCGAAGGCGCGGCGGACGCCGCCCTCCAGCACCAGCAGGTTTTCGCATTCGTTGATCGCGGCGGGACGGTGGGCCATGATGATGACCGCGCCGCCCTGCGACTTCAGCCGCCGGATCGCGGCATTCAGCGCCTCGGATCCCAGGTTGTCCAGGTTCGAGTTCGGCTCGTCCAGAACCAGCAAAACCGGGTCGGGATAAAGCGCGCGGGCCAGGCCGATGCGCTGAATCTGGCCGCCCGACAGACGGCCCGCCGTCTGGCTGATGCGCGTGTCGTATCCCTGCGGCAGGTCCAGGATCATCTGGTGCGCGGCGGCCGCCTGTGCGGCGCGCACCACCTGGTCGGGGTCGGGGCGGTCGGACAGGCGGGCGATGTTTTCGGCAATCGTGCCGTCGAACAGCGTCACCTGCTGGGGCAGATAGCCGATCAGGCCGCCCAGCACGTCGGGGTGGTACTGGTCCAGCGTCGCGCCGCCCAGACGAATGCTGCCGCCGCCCACGCGCCACGCGCCGATCAGCGCCCGCGCCAGCGTCGACTTGCCCGCGCCCGACGGGCCGATGACCCCCAGGGCCGTGCCAGGCGCCACGCCGAAGCTGACGCCGCGCAGGGTGGCCTGCCCCTCTCCCGGCGGGGCGACCGAGAGGTTGCGCACCTCCAGCCGGGCCTCTGGGCGGGGAAGGGGGGTGCGGACCGGATCGGCCGGTTGGCGCGACAGCAGGCCCGCC
>NZ_JXYF01000178.1:0-758 GCF_000967735.1 Paracoccus sp. S4493 | reverse complement strand
CTGGTGGGCGGCTTCACGGTCTGGGCGATGTCCACGCGCATCTCGGGCGCGGTCGTGGCGGGCGGCCAGGTCGAGGTCGAACAGCAGCGCCAGATCGTCCAGCACCCCGATGGCGGCGTGGTCCAGGACATCGCCACATCCGAGGGCAGCACCGTCGCCGCGGGCGATCTGCTGCTGACGCTGGACGGCACGCTGCTGCGTACCGAGCACACCATCGTCGAGGGCCAGTATTTCGAGATCCTGGCCCGCCGCGGCCGGCTGGAGGCCGAACGCGCCGATGCCGACACGATCACCTTTCCCGACGAACTGGTGCAGGCCGCGACCGCGTCGCCGGCGCTGCAGGATCTGATCGCGGGACAGACCAGCCTGTTCCGCACACGGCTGGACACGCTGCGCCAGTCGCTGGACCAGCTGGCCAAGCAATCTGACCAGATCGATTCCGAGGTCGACGGCATCGACGCCCAGTTCGCCGCCCTGGGCACGCAGCGCGACCTGATAGGGCGCGAGCTGACCGACCAGCAGAGCCTGCTGGACCGGGGGCTGGCCCAGGCCAGCCGCGTGCTGGCCCTGGAGCGCGAGGCCGCGCGCATCGACGGTGAACTGGGGTCGCTGCAGGCCAGCCGCGCCTCGGCCGCGATCCGCCAGACCGAGCTGCAGATCCAAAGCCTGCGCCTGGCCGCCGAACGCCGCGAGATGGCCGAGACCGAGTTGGGCGATCTGGGTTATCGCGAACTGGAGCTGGCCGAACGCCGCCGCAG
>NZ_JXYF01000177.1:0-495 GCF_000967735.1 Paracoccus sp. S4493 | reverse complement strand
CTCCATCTTCATGGCCTCGACGGTGGCCAGCGCCTGACCCTCCTGAACCTCGTCCCCCTGGGCGACATTGATCGTCACGATCAGGCCGGGCATCGGGCACAGCAGGAACTTGGACGTGTCGGGCGGCAGCTTTTCGGGCATCAGCCGTGCCAGCTCCGCCGCACGGGGCCGACGCACATGCACGCGCAGGTCAGCCCCGCGCGCACGCAGGCGCAGCCCGGCGGCGATCTTGTCCACCTTCAGGATCAGGGGGCGTCCGTCCACCTCCAGCCGCGCCAGCGACTGGCCGGGGCGCCAATCACCCTCGACCCGGATCGTGCGCCCCGCGATGGCGACATTTGCGCCATGGGCATCGGCGGTGATGCGGACGGGCCAGTCCTGCTTGTCCGCGAACACCACCCAATCGTCGCCCACATGGCGTTCGTGGTTGTTCAGGCGGCCGCTGATACGGGTGCGCCGGATCTCGGCCACGCGGTGCATGGCGGCGGCGGCGGC
>NZ_JXYF01000176.1:0-981 GCF_000967735.1 Paracoccus sp. S4493 | reverse complement strand
GCCGCGACGTCGCGCTTACGCACATTCTCGCTGTCAGCGACATTGCATACCATCGGGAAGAACATATTATGCCCGCATCTTTCAGCGGTAATGTCTAGCTCCGTAGCATTCCGCGCCAGACCGACAACACGAACGCCGTTCTCTATGAGCCTATAGGACAGTGCCCGACCCAAGCCGGCACTTGCCCCTGTAACAACGGCAAGATGAACTTGGGGGTCGTTTGGCAAGAATATCTCCTACATTTAACCGCGCAAAAATAGAAATCATATCACCCACAATTGCAGGTGTTACCGTTGATATGTTAGAAGACTTGAGTATGATGCCAGATATCAGCAAGTATTGCTGTGCAAGAGATGTGTAATTGTCCAGAAATTAGGTGTCTTTTCAATCTTTAGATGATATGTCAATGCAGAACGCAACTTATTGGCAATGTATAAGCCAAAAATAGCCTGGCGAAATTTTTGTTTTCATATGCCAATCTAGTTGAAAAGCCACCGAACGGGCAAATTAGGGTTCGCATAAATCGTAGCATTGCTCTGCTTTATGAACCTCGACAGTCCGCAGAGGACATGCCTTGCTGCACAGCCAAGCTTTGCATCACAAACTAACAGGAGGAAACATGGCAATCGGTACGGTAAAATGGTATAATGAGGCGAAAGGCTTTGGTTTTATTGCGCCTGATAATGGCAGCAAGGATGTTTTCGTTCATATCTCTGCCGTTGAGCGCGCAGGACTTGGAACGTTGACTGATGGCCAAAAGATCAATTTTGACGTCGAAACTGGCCGGGATAGACGCGAAAGCGCTGTGAACCTGTCACTTGCTAAATCATAGTCTCGTAAGAAGTTTGACTTTGGGGCGGCGTTCAACCCGTAAGCGTACAAGATGCGCCCGAGTTTGATAAATTCAGCAATAATGCGATTTTATAGGTCTGAATATCGTCATTGCTGACATTCAGATCCGTAGGCTCCAGACCCATTGAT
>NZ_JXYF01000175.1:0-367 GCF_000967735.1 Paracoccus sp. S4493 | reverse complement strand
GTAAGCGCGACGTCGCGGCCCTATGCGGTGAGGCTTGACGGCTGTGCGTGCCGCCAGGGCATGAGGTCTTCGATGCGGGATTTGGGGTGTCCGTCGAGGATGGCGCGGAGGGTGTCGGCGAGATAGTCGACGGGGTTCACGCCGGCCATTTTGCAGGTGGCGACGAGCGAGGCGAGCATGGCCCAGTTCTCGGCGCCGACCTCGTTGCCGGCGAAGAGGGCGTTCTTGCGGGTCAGCGCGATCGGACGGATCTGGTTTTCGACCGGGTTGGTGTCGAGCTCGAGGGTGCCGTCGTCGAGGAAGCGGATCAGGCCGGGCCAATGCGCGAGGGTATAGCGGATATCCTCGGCCAGAAGGGATTTCTGCG
>NZ_JXYF01000174.1:0-1186 GCF_000967735.1 Paracoccus sp. S4493 | reverse complement strand
TTTCCCCCACCGCGCGCAGGCGCAGGCCGAAGCGGGTGCGGTAGAGCACCCACCAGGTGATCGGCACCATCGCGAAGGCCACATAGACCAGGATCGTCTGCCCCGAGATCAGCCCGGAATAGATCGGGCCCAGCACCGGCACGTCGCGCAACGCCTCGGCGCCGGGCAGGGTGATGGGGGCGAAACGCGCCGCCCCTTCCAGCGACGGGGTACGCCCGCCCAGGCCGAAGGCGTTCTGCCCGACCAGCACGGTCAGCCCCGAAGCGAGGAAGTTGATCGCCACGCCCGAGATCAGCTGGTTGCCCATGAAGGTGATCGAGGCGAGGCCATGGACCAGCGACAACGCCAGCGAGCCTGCGATGCCTGCGGCCAGGCCCAGCCAGGCGCTGCCGGTGATGTAGGCGACGGATGCGGCGGTGAAGGCCGCCATCAGCATCTTGCCCTCCAGCCCGATGTCAAAGACCCCGGCCCGTTCGGAATAAAGCCCCGCCAGACAGGCCAGCAGCAGCGGCGTCATCAGGCGCAGCGCGCTGCCGATGCCCTGCTGGGCGGCGGCGCCATCGGCAAAGGCCCAGACCAGGCAGATGGCCAGGACGATGATCGCGATCAGCGATTCGCGGATGTTCATTTCACCGCCCCCCGGCTGGTCCGTTTCATGGTCAGGAACAGCCGTTCCAGCGGCATGCGCACCATGTTGTCCAGCGCGCCGGTGAACAGGATCACCAGGGCCTGGATCACGATGATCAGCTCGCGCGGGATGGTGGTCCACAACGCCAGCTCTCCGCCGCCCTGATAGAGAAAGCCGAACAGCAGCGCCGCCAGCAGGATGCCCAGAGGGTGGTTGCGGCCCATCAGCGCGACCGCGATGCCGATGAAGCCCGCACCCTCGACCGCGTTCAGCACCAGGCGTTCGGATTCGCCCATGACGTTGTTGATGGCCATCATGCCTGCCAGCCCGCCCGAGATCAGCATGGCGATGACGGTGATGCGCACCGGGTTGATGCCCGCATAGACCGCACCGGGTTCGGACTTGCCCAAGGCGCGGATCTGATAGCCAAGCCGCGTGCGCCAGATCAGCACCCAGACCAGGAAACAGGCCGCCAGCGCCACGAGGAAGGTCACGTTGACCGGCGTGTTGCGGCCCCATTCGAAGCCCATGCCCGCCGCGATGTCGGTCAGCGCGGGC
>NZ_JXYF01000173.1:0-358 GCF_000967735.1 Paracoccus sp. S4493 | reverse complement strand
CCGCGCGGGACGCAAAATTCAGGCGCGGCCGGACGCCGCCGACAAAAGCGACGGATCGATCCCCTGCGCCCGCAGCGCGCGCTGCCACTTGTCCTCGTGCGACAGATCAAAGATCAGATCCTCGGCGCCATCTCCGGTCAACCAGCCATTGGCCAGCATCTCGGTCTCCAGCTGCCCCGGCCCCCAGCCTGCATAGCCAAGCGCCAGAACCGCAGGGTCCGGACCATAGCCCTGCGCCAGTTCGACCAGGATGTCGCGCGTCGTGGTCATCGCCAGCGCCTGGCCGATCCGCAAGCGACCCTCGGGGTCCTGCCCGTGCTCGGCCACCTTGTGCAGCACGAATCCCCGGCCCGGCTCG